>NZ_JBHSUM010000172.1:0-8554 GCF_042660605.1 Nitratireductor sp. GCM10026969 | reverse complement strand
CGGCATGCGCGTCATTCGCGCGGCGGCCGACCTCGAGCGCGAGGTGACGGAGGCCAAGCGCGAGGCGCGGGCTGCCTTCGGCAAGGACGAGGTCTATCTGGAAAAACTTGTCGAGCGCGCACGCCACGTCGAGGTGCAGATCCTCGGCGACACCCACGGTACCGTCGTCGATCTCTTCGAGCGCGACTGCTCCATCCAGCGGCGCAACCAGAAGGTCGTCGAGCGCGCGCCGGCCCCCTATCTCGACGAGGCGCAGCGGGCCGAGCTTTGCGGCTATGCGCGCGAGATCGCCGAGGCCACCGATTATGTCGGTGCCGGAACGGTCGAGTTCCTCATGGACGCCGATACGGGCGCCTTCTACTTCATCGAGGTCAATCCGCGCATCCAGGTCGAGCATACGGTCACCGAGGAGGTGACCGGTATCGACATCGTCAAGGCGCAGATCCACATTCTGGAAGGCGAGCGCATCGGGGAGGCGGCGTCGGGCGTGCCGGCCCAGACCGACATCAAGCTGAACGGCCACGCGCTGCAGTGCCGCATCACCACGGAGGATCCCGAACAGAACTTCATCCCCGACTACGGCCGCATCACCGCCTATCGCGGGGCGACCGGCTTCGGAATCCGGCTCGACGGCGGCACCGCCTATTCCGGTGCTGTGATCACCCGCTTCTACGACCCGCTTCTGGAAAAGGTGACCGCCTGGGCGCCGACGCCGGAGGAGGCCATCCTGCGGATGGACCGGGCCTTGCGTGAGTTCCGCATCCGCGGCGTGGCGACGAACCTCACCTTCCTTGAGGCGATCATCAGTCACCAGAGCTTTCGCGATGCCAGCTACACGACCCGCTTCATCGACGAGACGCCCGAGCTCTTCACCCAGGTCAAGCGCCAGGACCGGGCAACGAAGCTTTTGAACTATCTGGCCGACGTGACGGTGAACGGACACCCGGAGACGCGCGACCGGCCCCGGCCCAAGGCGGAGATCGCCGCACCGCGCGTACCTTATGTGGAAGGCGAGGTGCCCGAGGGCACGAAGCAGCGCTTCGACCGTCTGGGACCGGAGGACTTCGCCAAGTGGATGCGCGCGGAAAAGCGGCTCCTGGTCACCGACACGACCATGCGCGACGCGCATCAGTCGCTGCTCGCCACGCGCATGCGCACCTTCGATATCGCCCGCATCGCCGGGGTCTACGCCAAGGCGCTGCCCGAGCTCCTTTCGCTCGAATGCTGGGGCGGGGCGACCTTCGACGTGGCCATGCGGTTCTTGACCGAAGATCCGTGGGAGCGGCTGCAGCGCGTCCGCGAGGCCGCCCCCAACGTGCTCATGCAGATGCTTCTGCGCGGGGCGAACGGGGTCGGCTACACGAACTATCCGGACAATGTGGTGCAGTATTTCGTGCGCCAGGCCGCCGCCGGCGGCATCGATCTCTTCCGCGTGTTCGACTGCCTCAACTGGGTGGAGAACATGCGCGTGGCGATGGATGCCGTGCGCGCGGAGGGCAAACTGTGCGAGGCGGCCATCTGCTATACGGGCGACATGCTCGACCCGGCGCGCGCCAAGTATGACCTCAAATACTACGTCAAGCTGACGAAGGAGCTGGAAGCGGCCGGCGCGCACATCATCTCGATCAAGGATATGGGCGGGCTCCTGAAGCCGGCCGCCGCGCGCGTTCTCTTCAAGGCACTGCGCGAGGAGACGGATCTGCCGATTCATTTCCACACGCACGACACCTCGGGTATTTCGGCGGCGACGGTCCTGGCAGCCGCGGAAGCCGGCGTCGATGCGGTGGATGCGGCCATGGACGCGCTGTCGGGCAACACCTCGCAGCCTTGTCTCGGCTCGATCGTCGAGGCGCTGAAGGGCGACGAACGCGACACCGGGCTCGACATGGAATGGGTCCGCCGCATCTCCTTCTACTGGGAGGCGGTGCGCAACCAGTACGCGGCCTTCGAAAGCGATCTGAAGGGGCCGGCTTCGGAAGTCTACCTGCACGAGATGCCGGGCGGCCAGTTCACCAATCTCAAGGAGCAGGCGCGCTCGCTCGGGCTCGAGACCCGCTGGCACGACGTGGCGCGCACCTATCGCGACGTCAACATGATGTTCGGCGATATCGTCAAGGTCACGCCATCGTCCAAGGTGGTGGGTGACCTGGCGCTGATGATGGTCAGCCAGGACCTCACGGTTGCCGACGTCGAGAACCCGGACAAGGACATCGCCTTTCCCGAATCGGTCATCTCCATGTTGCACGGCGATCTCGGCCAGGCGCCGGGCGGGTGGCCGAAGGCGCTGCAGAAGAAGGTGCTCAAGGGCGAGAAGCCGATCACCGTACGTCCCGGCTCGCTGCTTGCGCCGGCGGACCTCGAGGGCGATCGCGCGGCGCTCGAAGAGAAGCTCGGCCGAGCCGTGAGCGACTTCGAATTCGCCTCGTGGCTGATGTATCCGAAGGTCTTCACCGACTTCGCCACCGCCACCGAGAGTTACGGTCCCGTGAGCGTGCTGCCGACGCCGGTCTATTTTTACGGCATGGAGCAGGAGGACGAGATCTTCGTCGATATCGAGCGCGGCAAGACGCTCGTGATCCGCTGCCTTGCGGTCGGCGAGCCGGACGAGAAGGGCATGGTGACGGTGTTCTTCGAACTCAACGGCCAGCCGCGCCGCGTCAAGGTGCCGGACCGGCTGCACGGTGCCTCCGCATTGGCCGTCCGGCGCAAGGCGGAAGCCGGAAATGCCGCGCATATCGGCGCGCCGATGCCCGGCGTCGTTTCCGCCGTCGCCGTGGCTGCCGGGCAGGAGATCAAGGCAGGTGACGTGCTGCTTTCCATCGAGGCGATGAAGATGGAGACGGCGTTGCATGCCGAGCAAGACGGCAAGGTTGCCGAGGTGTTGGTGAAAGCCGGCGATCAGATCGACGCAAAGGATCTGCTCGTGGTCCTGCAGAATGGCTGAGCTGGCACTTTGACGCGCGCTGTTTAATCGATTTAATTCCGCTTGGAACGGAAATGTTCCGGTGCGTCCGGTCCGCGTGTGTTTCCGGACAGCCTCCGCCTTGCTGCCGCTTCCGGATGAAGCGGCGGCGGGCGATTACTCGGCATAATCTCGTCTCGCTCCAAGCGCTGCCGCCGGAGCGGCGACGGTCAAATGATGGATGTTGCATGTCACGGGACGACGCACTTCAAGGCCGCTGGGCCGTAGCGACCTTCTTCTTCGTCAACGGCTTCATGGTGGGAAGCTGGGCGCCGCAGATCCCGCTTCTGGTCACCCGGTTTTCCCTGAGCGAGGCGGTGCTGGGGCTGCTCATTCTCGTCTTCGGCCTCGGGGCGGCGTCGGCGATGCCAGTTTGCGGCTATCTGATCACGCGGCTCGGCTCCCGCGCCGTGATGCGGGTCGCGGGGATTTTGTGCGCCTCGGCGCTCATGGCGGTCGCGGCGGCGCCCAATATGGCGACGCTGGTGGCGGCGCTCATCCTGTTCGGTGCGCTTCTGGGCAGCATGGACATCGCCATGAACGCCAATGCGGTGGTGGTCGAGCGGCGACTGCAGCGGGCCATCATGTCCTCCTCGCACGGCTTCTGGAGCCTCGGTGGTTTTGCCGGTGCCGGCGCGGGCGGCGTGGTGGCCGAGCAGTGGGGGCATCTGGCGCATGCGGGTGCCGTGACGGTCGTTGCGCTGGCGCTCGTGCTTTTGGCTATTCCGAAGCTGATCGTCGAAAACAGGCCGGCGCTGACCGCAGGGGGTGGCTTCAAAGGCTTCCCGCGCAGCCCGCTCATCTATCTGACCGGCGTGGTGGCACTGTTTTCGATGGTGCCCGAGGGCGCGGTTCTGGATTGGGCGGCGCTTTATCTGCGGCAGGAGATGGGCGCCAGCCTTGCCGCGGCGAGCCTCGCCTTCACCGCCTTCTCGGGCGCGATGGCCTTGATGCGCTTTCTGGGCGATGGGGTGCGCAACAGGCTGGGGGCGGTGGCGACCATGCGCCTTTCCGGCCTCGTGGCGGCCATAGGCATGCTGGGCGCCGGGCTCGCGCCGAACCCGCTCGTGGCGACCTGCGCCTTCGCGCTGACCGGGCTCGGGATCGCCAACATGGTGCCCATCGCCTTTTCCGCAGCGGGCAATCAGCCGGGCATGTCCTCTGCCGCCGGCATGAGCGTGGCGACGACGATCGGCTATTCGGGCATGCTGGCTGCGCCCTCGCTGGTGGGCTTCGTGGCCGAGCACACCGGTTTGGCTCCGATCTTTACCGGGCTCGCGGTCCTTCTTGCCATGGTGGTGCTCCTGGCCCACCTGATGCGGCCGGCCGACACGATCGCACCACAACCGGCGCCCACCTCGGACGGTTGACGCCGGCTGGCATGGAGACCGCCGGCCCGTCGGGCCGGCCGCCGCGTCATATTCTGCCCATCAATGCCAGAATGAGGATCACGACAAGGATGATCCCGATGATGCCCGACGGGCCATAGCCCCAGCCGCGTGAATAGGGCCAGGTCGGAATTGCGCCGATGAGGACGAGTATCAGAATAATTATGAGAATTGTGCCGAGCGACATTGCGTCTCCCCTCTCGATATGAGCGTAGCGAGGGGATAACGCGCACCCGGTGCAGCCGGTTCCGATGCTGCACCGGGTGGGTTCTACTCGGCGGCCCTCGGGAAGGTGGTTACGTGCTGCGTGTCCCGGTCGGCCTCTCCTTCTTTGCGCCGCCTGAAGCGCTGCAGAAAGCGGCCCAGCAGGCTGCGCCGCGCCTCACCAGCCGGCCTGGTTTCGCGCGTGAACACCATGAGCGCGGCGGGCGTGACGATCAGGGTCAAAACGGTGGCGAAGCTGAGGCCATAGACGATCGCGCCTGATAGCGAGATCCACCACTGCGTGGACGGCGCCCCGAAGGTGACCTCGTGGTCGAAGAGCTCCAGACCGAGACCGAAGGCGATAGGCAGCACGCCGAGCACGGCCGAAATCGCCGTCAGGAGCACCGGGCGCACGCGCTCGCGGCAGGTCTGGATGATCGCATCGTACTTGTTCATCCCTTCGTCGCGCAGCCGGTCATAGGTATCGATCAGCACGATGTTGTTGTTCACCACCACGCCGGCCAGCGCGATGACGCCAATGCCGGACATGACGATGCCGAAGGGCTGATTGGTGATCAGCAGGCCGAGGAAGACGCCGATCGTCGCCATCACCACGGTCATCAGCACCAGGAAGACGCTGGTGAACTTGTTGAACTGGGCGAGGAGCACCACGAAGATGAGGAAGATCGCCGCGGCGAACGCTTTCGAGAGGAAGGAGGCCGCCTCGTCGCTCTCCTCGCTGGAGCCGGCCAGCTTCCAGCGTGTGGCGCCGAAATCCATGCCTTCAAGCTCGGACGTGACCTGCTGCTGCACCTCGGCCACCTGATAGCCGCTGGCGATATTCGCGGTGACAGTGATGGTGCGCCGCGCGTCGATACGGTTCAGGATTCCGCTGCTGCGCTCCGGTTCGCGGGTGACGAAGTTGGAGATCGGCACCGGACCTTCGGCGGTCTGCACGCGAAGCTGGTCCAGGGTGGAGAGCGTGCGCCGGTCCTCCGGCAGGCGCAGGCGGATATCCACGGCGTCGTCGACGCCGGGCGGACGGTACTCGGAGAGCTTCAGGCCGTTGGTGACGAGTTGCACCACGGTACCGACCGAAACGGGACTGATGCCGTACTGGGCGGCCTTCGCGCGGTCGACCTGCACCGCCCAGTCGATGCCCGGCGGTGGGAGACCGTTGGAGATGTCGATGACGCCATCGATCTGGCCCAGCATATCGGCAACCTGCATGGCCTGCGCGTCGAGGCCGTCCGGATCGGAGGCGGAAAGCTGCACCTGGATCGGCTGTCCGGTCGGCGGGCCGGCTTCCGGCACACGCACCTCGACCTCCACGCCGGGTATGTTGGCCATCTCCGCGCGCAGGTCGTCGAGAATCTCGCTCGCCGGCTTGCGCTCGCGCCAGTCGATGAACTCGTACTGGAGAATACCGACCACATCCTCGTCGATGTCCTGACCGCCGCCACGGGTCTGTCCGATGCGGGTGTAGACCGATTCGATGCCCGGCCAGCCGATCAGCTTCTCTTCCGCCGGGCGCACCAGCCGGTCCATCTCTTCCAGCGAGAGATTGCCGCGCGCGTGCACGTACATCAGCCCGTATTCCGGCTCGACTTCGGGGAAGAACTCGACGCCGGCGCCATATTTGGAATAGGCGACCTGGACGCCGACGAGCAGTGCCACCGTCAAGAGAAGAACGGTTTTGGGATAATGGATGGCTCTCCTGACGAGGCGGATATACCACCCGTCCGGCGGCGGCTCTTCGCGCACATGCGCCTTGGCGATCAGCGCCCCCAGCGTGGGCGTGAAGATGAGCGCGTAGAGCATGGATGCCGACAGTGTGACGATCAGCGTGATCGGCAGATACTTCATGAACTCGCCGACCACGCCGGGCCAGAAGAGCAGCGGCGAGAAGGCGGCGATGCGCGTCAGGGTCGCGGCGATGACCGGCCCGGCCATGCGCTTGGCGGCGAGCTCGAAGGCCTGCGCCCGCGGCATGCCTTCCGTCATGCGCCGCTCGGCGAACTCGGTGACGATGATGGCGTCGTCCACCAGCATGCCGACCGCCAGGATCAGACTGAACAGCACGACCATGTTGACCGTGTAGCCGGCGAGCGACAGGAAATAGATGCCCATGAGGAAGGAGGCGGGCACCGCCAGGCCGATGAGCATCGAGGCCCGGCCGGAGAGCGTGTAGAGGACGATGATGAAGACCAGGATGACGGCGATCAGCACATGGTTCTGCAGATCGCTCAACATGTCCCGGATCATCACCGATTTGTCCTGGCTGAAGGTGACCTGAACGCCGCCGGGAAGGTTGTCGACGAATTCCTGCGATGCAGCCTTCACCGCATCCACCGTCTCCACCAGATTGGCGCCGACGCGCTTCTTCACCTCAATGGCGATGGCGCTGTGGCCGTCGAGCCGGGTGATGGTCTCGGCATCGGTGAAGGTGGAACGAACGGTTGCCAGATCCCGTGCCCGGATCACTGCGTCGGACGTTGCCACGATCGGCAACCCGGCCACGTCTTCGACATTCTCGATGAGCGATGGGACCTTGACCGCATAACGCCCCTCCGAGCCCTCCAGCGCGCCGGCGGCCACCAGGCTGTTGGAGCTGTTGACGGCGCTGACGAGCTGGTCGAGCTCCAGCCCGTAGGAGGACAGCTTCACCGGGTCGATGACCACCTCCACGAGCTCGTCGCGCGCGCCCTGGAGAGCACCTTCGAGAACGCCGGGTATCTCCTCGATGCGGTCGCGCAGATCCTTGGCGGCATTCGTCAGAGCGCGCTCGGGGAGATTGCCCGACAGGGTGACGACGAGGATCGGGAACTCAGAGACGTTGACCTCGTGGACCGTCGGCTCCTCCGCCGCCGAAGGCAGGTCGCGCCGCGCGTCGGAGACGTTGGCGCGCACGTCGTCGATGGCATCGGAAAAGTCGTAGCCGGCCTGGAATTCGATCAGCACGAAGCCGCCGCCCTCATAGGCGGCGGAGCGCATCTCCTTCACGCCTTCGAGGCCCTTCAGCGCCGTCTCCATGGGGCGCAGGAGCAGCCGCTCCGAATCCTCCGGCGAGATGCCCTGATAGGCGAGGCTGACATAGATGACCGGGATCGGGACGTCCGGTTCCGCCTCCTTGGGGATGCTCTGATAGGCCAGAGCACCCGCCACCACGAAAAACAGCAGGATGGAGAGCGTCAGCCGCGCGTTGCGGATGGCGATTCGGACAATATCCATCAGCCTGGGTCCCGTACGTCCTACTGGGTGGCCTTGCCCAGCACGGAGCCGGCCAGATCGTTCTCATCAGCCATCTGGACGTTCACCGTCTCGCCGTCGGTGACGAGGTCCTGACCGGCCACGATGACGCGGGTGTCGGCGGGAATGCCGGCAAGGTAGAGGGCTTGCGGCGTGTCGTCGACGATGTCGATCGGGAAGAAATCCACCTTGCCCGAGCGGTCCACGCCGCGCACGCCGAGTTCGCCGTCCTGGTTGAGCGTGACGACCGAGCGCGGCAGCGCGACGGTCTCCACCGTTTTGCCTTCGACGGCGATCTCGGCCGTCATGCCCGCGGGAACGGTGCCGTCGGGATTGGGGATGGCCACCTCGATGCGGAACGTCCTCGTCTGCGGAGAAGCGGCGCGGCTGATATGCCGAATCGTGCCGCGAAACGTCTCGCCGCTGACAAGCCGCACCTCGGCCTCGCCGCCTTTCCTGACCAGGCCGAGATCGCGCTCGCTGACCTCGCCGACGGCGAGTATGGGATCGAGCTTCAGAAGCGTGGCGATCTCCGCCCCCTGCTGGAGGCCGCTGCCTTCCTCGACGTCGATGCGGTCGACAACACCGGGGAAGGGCGCGAAGACCTTGGTGCGGTCGATGTCGGCCTCCGCGACTTCCAGCGCGGACCGGGCGCTTGCAAGCGCGGACCGGGCCGCATCGAGCTGAAGCCGCGCCATGTTGCCGCTCTCGGCGAGACGTTCGGCCGCGGCTGCTTCCGCCTCGCGCTGCG
>NZ_JBHSUM010000171.1:0-8562 GCF_042660605.1 Nitratireductor sp. GCM10026969 | reverse complement strand
TCGGCCGCGAGGCCGCGCGCTGGTGGGAAGCGGCCGTTCCGGGCCTGGTGCACTTCAACGGCACGCTTGTCGTGGCGCCGCCGCGCGACACCGCCGAATTGCGCCGCTTCGCCGCGCGCACGGAGGGACATTCCCGCGTTGCCGCCGACGAAATCGCGTCGCTCGAACCGGATCTAGCAGGCCGTTTCCGCGCCGGGCTCTTCTTCCCGCAGGAAGCGCATCTCGATCCGCGTCAGGCATTGAGGGTATTGGCTGAAAAGCTGCAAGCCGCCGGCGTGCGCTTCCTCTTCAATCGTGCCGAGCCGCCGCGGGGCGAGACCTTCGACCGGGTCGTCGACTGCACAGGCTTTGCCGCTGCCGCCTCGGTGCCGGAACTGCGCGGCGTGCGCGGCGAGATGCTCTATCTCGAGACACGGGAGGTGAGGCTCTCCCGCACCGTGCGGCTCATCCACCCGCGCTTCCCGGTATACATCGTCCCGCGCAGCGGCGGCCGCTTCATGGTGGGGGCGACCATGATCGAAAGCGCCGACGAGGGACCGATCACCGCGCGCTCGGCCATAGAACTGCTCAATGCAGCCTATGCGCTCCTTCCCGCTTTCGGCGAAGCGCGCATCATCGAGGCCGCGGCCGGCATTCGCCCCGCCTACCCCGACAATTTGCCGAGGATCGAAGAGCGGAACGGGACGCTCTTCGTCAACGGTTTCCACCGCCACGGCTTCCTCCTGTCGCCGGCGCTCGCCGGGGAAGCCGCGCGCATCGTGCTCGGCGGAGACAGGAGGGACGCGGGCGGAGCTCCGCAGGACACGGCGTTCGCCCCGACCGTTACAAAGATTTAATCCGCGAGGCGAGCGATGCCGCGCCTGCCACGGTCGCAATTTGCGGCCGCCGGGCATATATCTCCCGCGGCTTTCATCCTCTTGCAGGCTTCCATGGACAACGTCACCACGAAACGGGCGCTTGTGCTCATCAATCCCAAGGCACGCCGCGGGCAGGAATCGCTCGCGCCGGTGCTCGACCGGCTTCGTGCCGGCGGGCTGGTCACCCAGGTCGAGCCCTTCAAGGCGCTCCCGGAAATCGCACGCGACATCGTGCGCCTGCGCAAGATGGCCGATCTCGTCGTCGTGTGCGGCGGCGACGGCACCGTGTCCTCGGCGGCGGTCGCCGTGATGGAAAGCGGCTTGCCGATGGGCATCATGCCGATGGGCACGGCCAACGACCTTGCGCGCACGCTGGAAATTCCCATGAACCTCGTGGAAGCCGCCGGCGTGATTGCCGACGGTCAGGCCCGGCAAATCGATGTCGGCACGGTGAACGGCCACGCCTTCTTCAACGTCGCCAGCATCGGGCTGAGCACGGAACTTGCGCAAGGGCTCGATCCGGCGCTCAAGAAGCGGTTTGGCAGGCTAGGCTATGCGCTGGCAGCCATGAAGGTCATGGCCAAGGCCAACCGTTTTGCCGCCCGGATCACCGAGAAGGGCGCCACGATCGAGGTACACACCTACCAGATCGCCGTCGGCAACGGGCGGCACTATGGCGGCGGCAACGTCGTGGAGGAAACGGCGGCCATCGATGACGGCCATCTCGACCTCTACAGCCTGGAAATGAAGAACCTCTGGAAACTGGCGCTGATGCTGCGTTCCTTCCGCTCCGGCCGCCACGGCGCCTGGAAGGAGGTGCGTACGGCCCGGTGTGTCGAGTTCGACATCGAGACGGACAAGCCGATGCCGGTGAACACCGACGGGGAAATCGTCACCGCGACGCCGGCGCATTTCAAGGTGCATCCCAAGGCGATCTCCATCTTCGCGCCGGCCGAACAAGGCGGGGCGTTTTCAAGCAGGAGATAAGCCGATATGTAGCCGGCGGGCGGCGTCGCCCCGGCGCCGGTCTCGTTCGTATCCGCAAGGAGGCAAATTCGTGTCCGTCTACGCTTTCGGCGATATCTCCCCTCGCCTGCCCGCAGGCTTCTGCTGGATTGCACCGACCGCCGCCGTCATCGGCAAGGTGCATCTGGAAGAGGACAGCAGTGTCTGGTTCGGCGCAGTCCTGCGCGGCGACAATGAGCCGATCACCGTGGGGGTGGGCGCAAACATCCAGGACAATGCCGTTCTGCACACCGACCCGGGTTTTCCCACCACGCTCGCGCGCTTCTGCACGATCGGCCACAGCGCCGTCGTGCATGGATGCACGATCGGCGAGAACAGCCTCGTCGGAATGGGCGCGACGGTGCTCAACGGCGCCCGGATCGGCAGGAACTGCCTGATCGGCGCCAATGCGCTCGTCACCGAAGGCAAGGAAATCCCCGACGGCTCGCTCGTTCTCGGTGCCCCGGCCAAGGTGGTGCGGCAACTCGACGAAGAGGCGCAGGCGAAGCTGGCGGAGACCGCCCGGCATTACGTGGAAAACGCAAAGCGCTTCGCCACGGGGTTGAACCGGCGCGATTGAACCGCGCAGGGCACCGGTCTCAACCGGAGAACGCGATCCTCAGATCGATCTCGGAAAGCGGTCTTACGCCCGAAAGCAGTGCCCGCGCCTCGGCCTCGTCCTGCTTCATTTGCGAAACCAGCGCCTCCAGCCCGTCGAACTTCTCCTCGCCCCGCAGGAAGCCGAAAAAGGAAACGGCACAGGTCTCGCCGTAAAGCGCGTCATCGAGATCGAAGACGAAGGTCTCGAGAAGCGGCCGGCCCTCCTCGTCAACCGTCGGCCGACGGCCGAAGCTCGCCACGCCGTCGTGCAGCGTGCCGTCGGAGCGGCGAAAGCGCACACCATAGATGCCGTGCGCGAGGGCCGTCTCATCCGGCAGCGCCATGTTGGCGGTGGGGAAGCCGAGCGTGCGGCCGAGCCGCTTGCCCTCGCTCACCGCGCCTTCCACCGTGTAGCGATAGCCTAGGAGGCCGGCGGCTTCGGCCACATCGCCCTGCGCCAGCAAATTTCGCACCCGGCTGGAGGAGACCACGTCTCCGCCCTCGTCCGAGAACTGGGCGACCAGGCTCACGTCGAACCCGTGCACGGCACCGGCCTCGGCCAGCGTCTCCGGCGTGCCGCCGCGGTTCTTCCCGTAGTGGAAGTCGAAGCCGGTCACCACATGCGCCGCGCCGAGACCGCGCACCAGGATCTCCGTGACGAAAGCCTCCGGCGACAGGGCGGCGAAATCGCGCGTGAAAGGCTGCTCGACGACGGCGTCGAAACCCATCGCCTCCAGCAGGCGCGCCTTCATCGGCGCCGGTGTGAGGCGGAAGAGCGGCACGTCGGGACGGAAGACACTGCGCGGATGCGGCTCGAAGGTGAGCACGATGGCCGGGCAGCCATGCGTCGCGGCCACTTCGAGCGCACGCGCCAGCACCGCCTGGTGGCCGCGATGGACGCCGTCGAAATTGCCGATGACGACAACTCCGCCGTGCAAGCGGGGCGGGAGGGCCCGGGGTCCGTCACATCTCAGGATGCCGCCTGCCACGTTCCGCCTCTATTGTAGCTTTTCGATCGCCGCTACCGGCTGGAGGCCGTGCTGTTCCAGGAAAGCGGCCAGCCGGGCCGGGTCGGGCCTGCCATTCTCGCTGTGCTCTGCCGCATGAATGCCCTCCGTCACATAGAGCACGTCGATGCCCATGCCGGCCGCGCCCTTGATATCGGTCAGGACGCCGTCGCCGATGGCGAGCGCATCGGCCGGACCGACCGCACGGCCGAGCGTTTTCTCGGCGGCGGCAAGGGCTGCCTCGTAGATCGGCCGATGCGGCTTTCCCGCGATCAGCGTGCGCCCTCCCATGAGGCCGTATTCGCGCGCGAGCGCGCCGGCGCAGAAGACGAGCTTGTCGCCGCGCTCGACGACGATGTCCGGATTGGCGCAGATGAAAGGAAGATCACGTGTGCGCAGGCGCTGCAAGATTTCGGCGTAGTCCTCCGGCGTCTCGGTCTCGTCATCGTAAAGCCCGGTGCAGACCACGCCCGCCGCCTCGAATTCCTCCACGAGTTCGATGTCGAGACCGTCGTAAAGCATCATGTCACGGTCCGGACCGATGTGAAACAGCCTGCGCGGGGCGTTGCGGATCAATTCACGGGTGACGTCGCCCGAGGTGATCACGCTGTCCCATGCCGCGTCGTCGACGCCCAGGAGGCGAAGCTGCTCCTCGACCTGATCGTGCGGGCGCGGGGCGTTGGTGATCAGGACCACGGCCTTGCCGGCGGCGCGCATGCGCTTCAACGCCTCCACGGCATCGCGGAAGGCCGAGACACCGTTGTGCACCACACCCCAAACGTCGCAAAGGATGACCGAATAGGGCTCCGCCAGCACGTCAAGACGGTCGATCATGTCCGGCGGCTGCGGCATGGGGTTCTCCTTCTACTCGGCAACTGGAGAGCACGGAAGCGGGCTTGAGGAACTCGCGCAGGGATTAGCCCAAGTGACGGACACTGTCACCCTGCTTTCGGCGCGAGAGACGTATGGGACGGCATGTTAACGGTCTATGAACCGTTATGGTCGATCCTGCCGCCCGATTAGGAATCCGTTCAGCCTGTTGGCGCATCCTGCCGGCATAAGCCAGAGGCAGGGTGGCATTCATGATACGCAATTTCCGTCGTGACGAGCGCGGCAACTATGCGGTGCTCACGGCACTCGTCATGGTGCCCGTCATGGGCGCGCTGGCGCTCGCAGTCGACTACACCCGCATGAGCGCCCACAGGCAGGCTGCGCTCAACGCGCTCGACGCGGCCAATATCGCCGCCGCCCGGCGGCTCTTGGCGGGTGACAGCGAAGACGACGTCTTGGCCTACGCGCGGAAATATTTCGAAGCCAATCTCGGCCCGGTCAGGCCGGAGGCAGCCACGCTGCATGTGGAACTGCCGACGGACAAGGCCGGCGGCGGCACGCTGAAGATGAGCGCCGACCTCGACTATCAGCCCATCTTCTTCCCCGTCTTCCAGGCTCTGCGCGGCGAAGACGCGGAAAGCCAGACGAAACTCACCCTGAACGCCAACAACGCGGTGCGCCTGAAGAACACGCTCGAAGTTGCGCTGGTGCTCGACAATTCCGGATCCATGGACGAATGGGGCTCGGGCTCCGGCAAGAAGCGCCTGGCCCTTTTGAAGGATGCCGCAAAGCAGCTCGTCGAGACGCTGGCGAAACAGGGCGAGAGCATGCAGCAGGTGACAAAACCCGTGCAGTTCGGCGTGGTGCCCTTCGCGGCCTCGGTCAATGTCGGACCCGACAAGCGCGGTGCCTGGTGGATGGATACCGACGGGCGGTCGCCGATCCATCACGAGAATTTCGACTGGGAGACCATGAAAGAGCAGCACGGCTCCAACAAGAGGGTCGAATGGATCGACGGCGTTTACAAGAAGCGCGGCAAAGACTGGCGCGACGAGGAAGAAGACGAGATCGTGACGCGCTTCACGCTTTATGACGAACTCAAGAAGCTCAAACACAACGCAGATCAATTCCACTGGGCGGGATGCGTCGAGATGCGTCCTCATCCCTTGGGCCTGGACGACACACCACCCGACAGGGATCACCCGGAAACCCTGTTCGTACCCATGTTCGCGCCCGATGAAACGGATCCGTCCGACCGCGGCCGCAGGGCCTACAACGACTGGTGGGCGGACCAGACGGGCGGCGAATGGCCCAACAAGTCCCTCAGCCGCCAGCGATACATGCCCAAGTACTTCCATGCAGTGGGCACGGCTGCCGTGCCGCCCGGGAAAGGTCCCAACCTTAGCTGCACCACAGAGCCGATCACGCCACTCACGGACGTGACGGACCAAGCCGGACTGGACCTCGTCAAGGGTGCGATCGACAAGATGCGCGCCGACGGAGCCACCAACGTGCCGGAAGGCATGGCCTGGGGCTGGCGCGTCGTCTCCGGCGGGGAGCCCTTCACCGAGGGCAGACCCGACCAGGAGAAAGGCAACGACAAGGTGGTCATCGTGCTGACCGATGGCGCCAACACCTACTATACGCCCGGATGGTTCGGCGCCAGCGACGAAGCGGGCAACAAGTCGATCTACTCGAACTACGGCTATGCCGAGAACGGCCGCATCTTCGACGGCACCACCGTCAACAGCAACTACTATTCGGAAGAAAATTTCACGAAGGCGATGAACCAGCAGTTCGACCAGTTGTGCGAGACGGCGAAACAGGAAGGCATCATGGTGATGACCGTGGCGCTCGATCTCGGCACGTGGCGGAACAATGAAAGGGAGCAGATCGACGCCCTGCGCCGGTGCTCGTCCGAGTCGCGCTTCCGCAAGGACCCCGAGAATCCCGAGAAACCGGCCAAGCTGTTCTGGAACGCCACCGGCGCCGAGCTCGAGGAGACTTTCCGCGAGATCGCCGACGAGCTGTCGAACCTGCGCTTCGTGAGCTGAGCGGCCCGCCCGCGCCCTTGCCGCACACACCCTTATCGGCTAGGACAGCCGCGCCCGGAAGACCGGGCGCGGTCAATCATTCTGGACGGGCGAAATCGCACATGGCAGGCAAGGCGGACAAGGTGAAGGCACGGCTCCCGCGCGGGCTCGTCGACCGCCATGCCGAGGACATCCGCGCCGTCGACGAGATGTGCGCCAAGATCCGCGCCGTCTACGAGCTCTACGGCTTCGAACCGGTCGAAACGCCGCTCATCGAATATACCGACGCGCTGGGAAAGTTCCTGCCCGACCAGGATCGGCCCAACGAGGGCGTCTTCTCCTTCCAGGACGATGACGAGCAGTGGCTTTCGCTGCGCTACGACCTCACCGCCCCCCTCGCCCGGTTCTATGCCGAAAATTTCGAGCGCCTGCCGAAACCCTACCGCAGCTACCGCGCCGGCTGGGTGTTCCGCAACGAGAAGCCCGGCCCCGGCCGCTTCCGCCAATTCATGCAGTTCGACGCCGACACGGTGGGGACACCGGGCGTCGCGGCGGATGCCGAGATGTGCATGATGATGGCGGATGTCATGGAGGCGCTGGAGATTGCGCGTGGGGACTATGTGATCCGGGTGAACAACCGCAAGGTGCTGGACGGGGTGCTGGAGGCGATCGGGCTCGGCGGGGAGGAGAACGCCGGGCGGCGGCTGACGGTGCTGAGGGCGATCGATAAGTTGGATCGGCTTGGATCAGAGGGCGTGCGGGAATTGCTCGGCAAAGGCCGCATGGACGAGAGCGGAGATTTCACCAAGGGAGCGGAGTTGGATGAAAGTCACATTGATGTCCTCTTTGAGGCTCTCGATCCAAGTTCGATGGCAGTAAATCGACCCGATCACAGTCGCCCGGAATTCGTTAACGCAAAGGGCGGACTCTTGGTCCGGCAGCCTCCTACACTCACATCGAATGAGGTTGGGATCGATGCAAAGAGCTATATCGAAGGCATAACCGAGCTTGAGCAGATTCGGTTACTCGTCGAAAATGCCGGCTACGGCCCCGATCGCATCCGCATCGACCCCTCAGTCGTCCGCGGCCTCGAATACTACACCGGCCCCGTCTTCGAAGCCGAGCTCACCTTTCCCGTCGTCAACGAAAGGGGCGAGACCGTCCAGTTCGGCTCGGTCGGAGGTGGCGGGCGTTATGATGGGCTGGTCTCACGCTTTCGCGGCGAGCCGGTGCCGGCGACGGGCTTTTCCATCGGCGTGTCGCGCCTGATGACGGCGCTGAAGAATCTCGGCAAGCTCAAGACGGCCGATGCAGTCGCTCCCGTCGTCGTCCTCGTCATGGACAAGGACACCGAGAGCCTCGGGCGCTACCAGAAGATGGTCTCCGACCTGCGCCGGGCCGGCATCCGCGCCGAGATGTATCTCGGCGGTGCCGGCATGAAGGCGCAGATGAAATATGCCGACCGGCGCGGTGCCCCGTGCGTCGTCATCCAGGGCGGCGACGAGCGCGAAAGGGGCGAGGTGCAGATCAAGGACCTCGCGGAGGGCAAGCGCCTTTCCGAAGAGATCGAGGACAACGTGACCTGGCGATCGGCGCGGCCGGCGCAGTTTTCCGTGCCGGAGGGCGAACTGGTGGAGGCGGTCAGGGGCGTGCTCGAGGCGCAGAGCGAGGAGCGGGGCGCTTGAGCATGTCCGACGCCGGATCCTCTGTCGGCGGCGGCGGCACCCCAGTGCGCGCGCAGGAAAGAGCCCGCTGCCCATGACCTTGCGCTACCCCTCCTTCGCCGGCGACATCCTCGCCCTCTTCGAAGAGCGCGCGGCGGCGCTGACGGACATCCCGATCATCCAGCCGGCCGACCCCTTCCTCGACATGGCGGGCGAGGATCTGCGCCGGCGCATCTTCCTGAGCGAGAGCGAGACCGGCCGCAGCCTGTGCCTGAGGCCCGAATTCACCATTCCCGTCTGCCGCGACCACATCGAGCGGCGGGCGACGACGCCGCGGCGCTATGCCTATCTGGGCGAGGTGTTCCGTCAGCGCCGTGAGGGCGGCGCGGAATTCTTTCAGGCAGGCATCGAGGATTTAGGCGCCGAAGACCGCGCTGATGCCGACGCGCGCTCGCTGGCCGACGCCCATGCGCTGCTTGCGCGCGTCCTGCCTGAGCGCGCGCTGACTGTCACCCTTGGCGACCAGGCGGTGTTCGAGGCAGTGCTTTCCGGCCTCGGCCTGCCT
>NZ_JBHSUM010000170.1:0-8612 GCF_042660605.1 Nitratireductor sp. GCM10026969 | reverse complement strand
AATGCCGAGGGCGGCGGAAAGGTTCGGCCAGGCGGGGCTGGCATAGACCACCTCGTCGCCCGCGCCCGCCACCGCCTGCAGTGCCAGCTGGATCGCCTGCATGCCGCCGCCGGTGACGATGAATTCCTCGGGGGTAAACGCGCGGCCGAAGGTGCGCTCGTGATAGCGGGCGAGGGCGGCGCAGAGTTCCGGGATGCCGCCCTGCCAGGTGTAAAAGGTGTGGCCGGCGGTAAGGCTCTGGGCGGCGGCCTCGCGGATGAAATCCGGCGTCGGCTGGTCGCCTTCGCCCACCCACAGCGGGATGAGGTCCGCGCGGCCGCGGGCATGCTCGACGACGGAGATGATGCCGCTTCTGGGCGCCGCGCGCGCTTGCCCGCGCAAGCTTTCCTGCAGGTCCATTCGTGTCACCCTTTTTGAAGCGCCGCCGCCGGAGAAGCGGCGGCAAAGACCACTCTGCTATTTCTGCGCCAGCAGGTCACGGATTTCCGTGAGGAGTTGGACGTCCTGCGGCGGCGCTTGCGGCTCCGCCGGCGCTTGGGCCTGCTCGCGGCGCAAATTGTTCACGCCCTTGACCATGAGGAAGATGATCCAGGCGAGAATGAGGAAATTGAGGACGACGGTGAGGAAGTTGCCATAGGCGAAGACGGCGCCCTGCTCGCGCGCTTCGGCCAGGGTGGCTGCCGTGACGCCGGAGGTCAGGGGGATGAAATAGTTGGAAAAATCGAAGCCGCCGAAGATCGCCCCGACGATCGGCATGATGATGTCTTCGGTCAGCGAGCTGACGATGAGGCCGAACGCGCCGCCGATGATGACGCCCACGGCGAGGTCCATCACGTTGCCCCGGGCAATGAATTCCTTGAACTCGCTCCACATTTTCGGTTGTTCCCTCGCTCGCGAACAGGCCGGCGCCGACACGCACGCCAACCCTCGCGGGGCAGAGAATAGCAAAAGCGTCGAAGCTGGTAAGCTCTCGCCGGCAGGAGGCACGTGCGACGGTGGTCGAGGGCACCGCGTGACCCAAGGGCAAGGCCCGGGCGCCTGCCGGCGTGCGTTGGCGACGCTTTGCCGCTGGGCGGACAACCGGTCAGACCTCAACCGGCCGCGTGGGTTTCTGCGCCGATTGCAAAGCCCCGCCCAATTCACTCGGGCGGGGCTTCGCATCACATGGTGTCAAGACACTTCATAAGAAGCGAACGGGTCTTTGCAACGGGCCCGGTGCTATGAACTCGAGAAAGTCAACGGTTGGTGTCGCTGAAGCCGGAATTTCCCGGCACGCCGTCACCACCACCATTGCCAAAGCCGTTATTTCCCTTGGGGCCCGTGCCGTTCCCGTTTCCGTTGCCACCGCCGTTGCCGTCACCCTCGTCGCCGCCGCCACCTTCGTCGCCGCCGCCACCTTCGTCGCCGCCGCCACCTTCGTCGCCGCCGCCACCTTCGCCGCCGCGGCCGCCTTCATCGCCGCCACGGCCTTCGGTCTGCGAATAAGCTTTCTCCACACCGAACGCGAGAGGTGTGGCAATTGCACCCAACAGGGCAATGGCCGTCGAAATGGAAAGTGCACGCATCAGCTTGGTCATCGTTTCCTCCGGTCCGCAGTTTTCGCCTCAGCGTAGCCGAACGTCCGGCGAGCGAGCAGGATTTGTTTCCGAGGCGCGGTAGGGATTTCCCTGACGCGGTTTGGTTGTCGGGCTCAGGCTTCAGCGGTTTTCGCTTTCGGCCCGTAGCTCTTGAACTTCTCGACCACGCGGGCGATCTCGGCGTCGTCGAGCACGACGGGCTCTCCTGCCTGCCGGGCCAGGATGTACTGGCGCGCCAGCACCTCGATCTCGCTCATCAGCCAGAATGCCTTGCGCAGATTCGGGCCGCAGGCGATGGCGCCGTGGTTGGCGAGCAGGCAGGTGAGCCGTCCTTCCAGCGCGGCGAGCGCGTTCTTCGACAGTTCGTCCGTGCCGAAGGTGGCGTAGGGTGCACAGCGTATGGTGGGGCCGCCGGCGGCGGCGATCATGTAGTGCACGGCCGGGATCTCCTGCCCGGTGATGGCGATCGCCGTAGAGTGGTTGGGATGGGCGTGGACGACCGCGTTGAAGTCCGCGCGCGCCTTCAGGATGTCGCGGTGGAAGCGCCACTCGCTCGAGGGCTTGTGCGGGCCGTGCGGCGTGCCGTCCATGGAGAGGAAGATGATGTCCTCCGGCGCCATCGTCTCGTAGGCAAGTCCCGACGGCGTGATCAGAAGCCCGTCCTCCCAGCGCACGGAGATATTGCCCGAGGTGCCCTGGTTGATGCCGCTCCGGTCCATGGCGATGCAGGTTGCGACGATTTCCTTGCGCAGGGCGTATTCGGCGTCTTTCATTCGGTTGTCCTTTCAGTGGTGTTCAAGCAGAGCGTGCGCGGTCTGCTGGTCGGTCACGATCCCCGTGAGCAGGCCCTTCTTCAGGATGGCCGCGAGCGCCGCCACCTTCTGCCTGCCTCCGGAAATCATGATGCGCCGCGGGATGGCGGTGAGAAACTCGGGCCGCAGTCCGATCACCCGGTCGTTCACCCGGTGATCGATCACCTGGGCGTTCTCGTCGATGTAGTAGCCGAGGAAGTTGCCCACGGCGCCCGCCTCGCGCACGTCGGCGAAATCGCGCTCGCTGACGAAGCGTGTGCGGCGGATGGTGCCGCTGTCCAGCCCGCCGACGCTGACGACAGCCATGTCCGAGGAGCGGGCGCGGTCGAGCACGTCCTGCATCATCGGCTGCGCCATCAGCGTGTCGCGGCTTTCGCGGCTATCACAGAGGATCGGGCCCGGCACGTAGAAGCACTCGGCGTGGAGGCGGGCCGAGATGGTGGTCGTGGCCTCGAAGGTGGCGATCGAGGAGCGGCGGGTCAGTGAGCCCAGGAGCGAGACCACCGCGGCGTTCTTGAGCGGCCGTTCCGGCAGTGCCTCGGCGAACGCCTTGAGCGTGACGCCCCAGCCGACGCCGAGCGTCACCCCGTCCTGAAGCTGCCGGGAGATCCCCGCCGAGGCGGCCGCGCCCAGGACCTCCGCAAGCTCGGTCTCGTCGTCGGTCATGCCGAGCACGACCTCGGCGAAATCGAGGCCGAAACGCTCCATCAACTGGTGTTCGAGCTCGACGTTGTCGGCGAGCTTGGATTCGATGGAGATCTTGACGACGCCGCGTCGCCGCGCCTCGCTCAAAAGCCGGATGACGCGCACACGGGTGATCCCCAGCCGGGCGGCGACTTCCTGCTGTGTCATGTTGAGCGCGTAGTAGCACCACGCGGTGCGCACGGCGAGCTGCTCGGGCCAGTCGTCGGAGAGCCCTTCGATCATTTCCCGCTGCTGAGGCGGCTCCCGTTTCCGAGCCGTTTCGCCGGCCTCGCGCCGCTTGGATCTCTCCTCCATCGAAACTCCTGATACAAATGTTCTTGCGGCCGAACAAATATTATGTCACGTTTTCTTCCACAATAGAACCGCGGCGTTTTTCCCGCGGTCTTGTTGGGAGGAGAGAGAGAATTGCCCGCCTTGCTGCGAGCGACATATCCCCGTGCCGGTGTGGTGAAGGACGGCGGTTTGGCCGGGGCCGGCCATAGGCCGACCGCCCATGGAAAGGCAAACGGCAACGACGCCATCATCCCGGAAGACCGAAGGCTTGTCCGGGATCCCTTCCGCAACAAGGGTGCCCGGCACAAGCCGTTCCGGAATGGACCTCGGCGCGCGGTCGCTTGCGCTCCCTTGGCCGGGATGACGGCGGAGAGGGTGGAATGGGAGAGCCCGGCATGAGCAGCGGTCTGCTGCGTACGCCGCGCGTGATGATCTCCGATCATCCGCTGCCCTGGCTCCTGCCGCTCCTTGCGATTCTGCTGGTGCTCGCCGTTTATCCCTTTTTCTACAACATTTGGCTCAGCTTTCACGAGTTCGTGCCGCGCTCGCGCGGCATCGAGCCGGTGGGCTGGGAAAACTGGCAGATCCTTTTCAACGATCCGCGCCTGTGGAACGCGCTGTGGGTGACGCTCTTCTACACCGCGGTGTGCCTCTCCATACAACTCGTGCTGGGGATGGGGATCGCGCTCCTGATCGATTCCGACGAGCCGGGCTATGCCTTCATCCGCGGCGTGCTGACACTGACGCTGGTCATTCCGCCGGCGATCACCGCCATGATGTTCCTCCTCATGGAGGACGCCCAGTTCGGCATGGTGCCCTACGCGCTCCGGGTTATCGGTCTGTTCGCGTCCAACCAGACGATTCTCGCCTCGCCGCAGCTTGCGATATGGGGCGTCATCCTGGCCGACGTCTGGCAATGGACGCCCTTCATGGTGCTGATCTTCGTGGCCGGCCTGCGCTCGCTGCCGCGTGATCCCTTCGAATCCGCGATGATCGACGGCGCCAGCAGCTGGCAGATGTTCACCCGCCTGACGCTTCCCATGATGGGCAAGGTGATCGCCATCGCCGTGCTCATCCGCGGCATCGATCTCTTCCGCATGTTCGACTATGTCTATGTGATGACCTCGGGCGGGCCGGGCACCGCCACCTACACGCTGTCGCTTTATGCCTGGCAGCAGACCTTCAGCTTCATCAAGTGGGGTTACGGCGCGACGATCAGCCTTTTCTCCCTGTTCATCATTCTCGTCGTGGCGAACCTCTTCGTCATCTCGACCAGGCTGCGGTGGTAGCGATGGCTCCGTCCCTCATGCAGCGGATCGTCCGTTACATCGCCGCCATCACGGCGATGGCCCTGTTCGCCTTTCCGATCTATTACTGGATCACCGTCGCCTTCAAACCGGATCGCGACATCTTCACCGTTCCGCCGAAACTCTTCAATTTCGAACCGACCATGCAGTCCTTCGAGGCGGTGTTCGGCATCTCCTTCGGGATCGAACGCGGGCTGGAGGTGCTTCCGGGCGGGGGTGACTTCTACATGCTGCCGCGACTGTGGGATTCGATCGTCGTCGCGGTCGGCTCGACGGCGCTCACCGTCGTGATCGCGGCGCTCGCCTCCTATGCGCTTTCGCGCCTGCGCTTCCGCGGTCAGCACCATTTCGTGTTCTGGATCCTGTCGACCCGCATGATGCCGCCGGTGGCGATCGCCATCCCCATGTTCTTCATCTACAAGGGCGTCGGCCTGCTCGACACCTATACCGGCATCATTCTCGTGCACACGCTGATGAACATGCCGCTGGCCGTCCTGCTCATGAAGAGCTTCTTCGACGACATCCCCGTGGAAATCGACGAGGCGGCGCTCATCGACGGTGCCTCGCGCTTCACCATCTTCCGCCGCATCGTGCTGCCGATGGCGCTCGGCGGCGTCGCCGCCACGGCGGTGCTTTGCTTCATCTTCTCCTGGACCGAGTTCCTGTTCGTGCTGACGCTGACGCAGACCTCGCTGAAGACGGTCCCCGTCGTCTCGTCGACCTTCGTCACCTCGACGGGAACGGCCTGGGGCAACATGGCGGCCCTCGGCACGGCGGCCATAATCCCGGCCTTCATCTTCATTCTGCTGGTCCAGAAGAACCTTGTTCGGGGTCTCACGCTCGGTTCGCTGAAACAGTGAGGCCCGGACGGCAATCGCCGCGTGGAGGCGCGGTGAAACAGAGGAATGCCCTGAGGGGCGAAACCGGGAGGAATATATGAGACCGAGTGACAGAAAGCTTTTCCTGGCGTCGATCGCCGACCGCTATGCGCGCGGCGGCATGGACCGGCGCGCGTTCCTGCGCAGTGCGGCCAAGCTGGGATTGGGCGCCGGCGCGCTGGGCCTGGCGGCGCAGCTTCCCTTCGGCGCCCGCGGCGGCTTCATATCGCCGGCGGCCGCTCAGGGGATCGACTGGTCGCAGGACATGAGGAACTGGCTCACGGAAGTCGGCAAGCCGTTCGCCGGCCAGACCATCCGCCTGGCGACCGAATCGACGCCGCCCTCCAACGCCATCAACTCGGCGCTGAAGCCCTTCTTCGAGGAGGCGACGGGCATCAATGTCGAGATCGAGGTGCTGCCGCTGGAACAGGTGCTGCAGAAGCTGACCCTGGACGTCGCCTCCGGGCTCGGCACCTACGACCTCTACTATATCGACCAGAGCTGGATGGCCTCCTTCTCGGGCGATGTGGTGGACCCGCGCGAGCGCTACGAATCGGCGGGCGAACTCGCCATGCCGGACTACGATTTCGACGACTTCCTGCCGGCGCTGGTGGACGGCATCTCCATGTATGACGGCATCATGGTGGGCGTGCCCTACGACATCCCGATCTTCATCCAGATGTACCGCCGCGACATCTTCGAGGAGCTGGGCCTGAACCCTGCCACCACGATGGAGGAGTTCCTCTCGAACGCCCAGGCGATCCAGGAGGCTAAGGGGCCGGAGATCTTCGGCACGACCGGGCAGATGCGCTCCGGCCACTACAGTCTCGAATGCGACTGGACGGCCTGGCTCTGGGGCCATGGCGGCTCGATCTTCAGCCCGGACGGCAAGTTCGTCGGCAATGACGAGCGCGGCATGGCGGCGATGGAGTACTGGCAGAAGCTGAAGGAGAACATGCCGCCCGGCGTGGACGGCTGGACGTGGGACGGGCAGGGCCAGTCGGTCGGCCAGGGGCTCGCCGCGACCGTTCTTTCCTGGGGCGAGTTCTTCCCCTCCTGGGACGATCCGGCGAACTCGCAGGTCTCCGGCCTGATGGAGGCGACGGTGCCGCCGTCGGCCACATCGCTCAGGACGCCGGAAGAGTGCGGCTTCAACGAGATTCCCGGCGTCGGCCATCAGGGTGGCTCCTCGCTGGCGGTGTCGAAATATGCCAAGAGCCCGGATGCGGCCTGGATCTTCGCCCAGTGGGCGACGTCGAAGGAGACGCAGGTCTACATCACCACGCTCGGCGGCGGCACCGGGCCGACGCGCTCCTCCGTCTATGACGATCCGCGCGTGAAGGAGAACGCCAAGCCGGGGATTGCCGGCACGACGCGGCACCTTGATGCCGTGCGCGAGACCATCGCCGACCATATGGGCTCCGAGCCGGATTTGCCCGAGTGGGCGGAAATCTCCAACGACGTCATCCCCGTCGAGCTCGGCCGCTTCTGGGCCGGCGAGTATGACGATCCGCAGGCGGCGATGGACGCCATCAAGGAAAAGGTCGACGCGATCACCAGCGGATGACGTTCAGTCAACCGCGACGCGCGGCGCGGCGCTTACTCCCGGCGCCGCGCCGACCGATGCAAACGTATTTGAGGATCAGAAATGGACAAGCCACTGATCGTGATCACCGGCGCGAGTTCGGGGATAGGCGAAGCGGCGGCGCGGGCGTTCTCCAAGGCCGGCCACCCGCTTCTGCTGATGGCGCGCCGGGTCGAGCGCATGGAGGCGCTGGGCCTGCCCGACACGATGTGCCGGAAGGTCGACGTGCGCGATCGCGAAGCGATCGCCGCGGCGGTCGCCGAGGCCGAAGAGAGATACGGGCCCACCGACTGCCTCTTCAACAATGCGGGCATCGCGCGGCTGGCCGATATCGGCAGCCAGGACCCGCAGGAGTGGGACGAGACGATCGACATCAACACCAAGGGTGTGATGAACGCGCTGCATCCGGTGATGGCCGGAATGAAGGAGCGGCGCCGCGGGACCATCGTCATGATGAGCTCGATCGCCGGCCGCAAGGTCTATCCCGACCACACGGTCTATTGCGGCACCAAGTTCTTCGTCCACGCGGTCTCCGAATCGATCCGCGGCTATCTCGCGCCCTATGACGTGCGGGTGGTGGTGATCTCGCCGGGGATCATCGAGACCGAGGTGCTCCACCACGTCACCGACCAAACGACGCTCAAGAACTACAAGGACAACAAGGTGCGCATCGGCGGTGGCATCGGGGCCGATCACGTGGCCGACATGGTCCTGTTCGCCTACCAGATGCCGCAGAACGTCCTGATCCAGGAAATGGTCGTTACGCCGACGCGCCAGGAATACTGATTGCCATGGCAACAAGCGAAAGACTGGTTATCGGGCTCGATTCCTCGACCCAGAGCGTCAAGGCCATCGCCTGGCGCCCGGACGGCAGCGCGGCGGGCGAGGGCCGCGCGCCGATCCCCATCAGCCAGGAGGGGCTCGACTGCTTCGAGCAGGACCCGCGGGACTGGTGGCGGGCGACCGTCACCGCGCTGAAGGCGCTGCTCGAACAGGTGGATGCGGCGCGCCTCGAGGGGCTCGCCGTCTCCAACCAGCGCGAGACCATGGGCTTCTTCGATGCTGAAGGGGAGGCGACGCACCCCGCCATCCTGTGGCTCGACGGACGCACGCGCGGGGAGGTGGACGAGTTCAGCCGCAGCTTCGGGGCGGAGGAGATCCACCGCATCAGCGGCCGGCCGCCGGACGTGACGCCGAGCTTCTACCGCGTGATCTGGATGCGCCGGCACAGGCCGGAAGCCTTCGCGCGGACCGCCTGCTTCGCCGATGTGCAGGCTTATCTTGTGCGGCAGTTCTGCGGGGGGTGGTTCCGCACGAGCTGGTCGAGCGCCGACCCCAGCGGCATGTTCGACCTGGTCGAGAAGCGCTGGTCTCCGGCGCTTCTCGACGCCATCGGTATTGCAATCGACCGCCTGCCAGAGGCCCACGCGCCGGGGGCCGAGCTCGGCCGGGTGACGGAGGCGGCGGCACGGGAG
>NZ_JBHSUM010000169.1:0-8677 GCF_042660605.1 Nitratireductor sp. GCM10026969 | reverse complement strand
CCGCCGCCCCCACGCCGCGCACCATCGGCGTTTCGATGCGGCCGGGCGCGAGCGCGTTGACGCGGATCCCGAACGGCCCGAGCTCGGCGGCCAGATGCTTTGTGAAGCCGATCAGGGCCGATTTCGTCGCCGCGTAATGGCAGGCGACAATCGGCGAATACGTCTTGCCGGCGACGGAGGACATATTGACGATCCAACCCCGGCCCGCCTCGCGCATGACGGGCGCGAGCGCACGAATGGTGTTGAACGGACCCGTCAGATTGACGTCCACAACCCGGCGCCATTCGTCGGGATCCATCTCCCAGACCTTGTGCGCCACACCGTCATGCTTGGGGGAGATGCCGGCATTGTTGATCACCGTGTCGAAAGTGCCGCCGAGCGCCTCGTGCGCCCCGGCGAGCGCTTCGGTCAGCACCGTGTAATCGGCGATATCGAGCGAGAGCGCGGCCGCCTCTCCCTCGTCCTGCGCGCGGATGTCCGCGACGGTGCGCTCCACATCCTCGGCCTTGATGTCTGCCACGCCCACCTTCGCACCGCGACGGGCAAAGGCAAGGGCGATGGCCCGGCCGATTCCGTTTCCCCCGCCGGTGACGAGCACCCGCCTGCCTGCATGGCTCGCCCGGTTGGCGATCGCCTCCGGATTCTTCTCTCGCTCGGTCATGTCAGATCCCCAGATAGGCCTGGCGCACATGGTCGTTGCGCAGCAGCGCATCGGCTGCGTCGCTCAGGACGATCTCGCCGTTTTCCAGCACGTAGCCGCGATCCGCCGCCTTCAGCGTGTGAAAGACATTCTGCTCGACGATCAGGATCGTCGTGCCGGTCTTCACTACGGCATCGATCACCTCGAACACCTGTTCGACGATGATGGGCGCCAGCCCCAGGGACGGCTCGTCGAACATGAGCAGGCGCGGCCGCGCCATCATTCCCCTGGCGATGGCCACCATCTGCTGCTCACCGCCCGAGAGCGAGACGGCGGGCTGATGAAGCCGTTCGCGCAACCTCGGAAACAGCGTCAGCACCTCCTCCATCGTCTCGGACATCTGCCCGCGAGCGGTGCGGCGAAAGGCGCCCATCTGCAGGTTCTCACGCACGGTCATATCGGGGAAGAGCTGGCGGCCCTCCGGGATAAGCGTGATACCCAGTTCCACGATCTCGTGGGCGGACAGCCGGGTCACCTCCTCGCCGTCGAAGACGATGCGCCCGGCGGTCGGCCGTATCAGCCCGGCAATCGTGCGCAGGACCGTCGTCTTGCCGGCACCGTTTCCGCCGACGATGGTGACGACCTCTCCGGACCCGACGTCGAGCGATATCGAATGCAGGATGGTCGTCGCACCATAGCCGGCATCGACGTCTTCAAGTCTGAGCATCGATATACTCCTTGCCGAGATAGGCCTCGATGACGGTCTGGTCGCGCACCACCTCACCGGGGCTTCCCTTGGCGATGATCTCGCCGGAGTTCAGCACCAGCACGCGGTCGGAAAGCGACATCACCGCCTGCATGACATGTTCGATGGCGATGATGCTGACGCCGCCGTCACGGATCGACAGCATGAGGTCGACGGCGCGGCGCACGTCGGTCTGGTTGATCCCGGCCATCACCTCGTCGAGCAGGAGAATGCGCGGTTCCATGGCCATCACCCGCGCCACCTCGAGCCGCTTCAAGCCGCCGATGGTCAGGCTGCGCGCCTCCATGTCCAGATAGGCGGCAAGGCCCATCCGTTCGGCCGTACGGCGAGCATGATCGCGGGCCTCATGCACGTCCGCGTGACGGTGGAAGGCGCCGACCATGATGTTCTCCTCGACCGTCATCGCCGCGAAGGGCTGGACGATCTGGAAGGTCCGCCCGACCCCGATCGCCGCGAAATCGCCCGGGGTAACGGGTGTCCGCCACGAACCGTCGGCGGCGCGCACCTCGACGGTGCCGGCGTCCTGTTCCAGGAACCCGGAGATCATGTTGAAGACGGTGGTCTTTCCCGCGCCGTTCGGCCCTATCAACCCCAGGATTTCGCCCTCGCGCAGGGTGAAGGAGACATCACGCGTCACGCGCAGGCCGCCGAAATTCTTCTGCAGTCCCGAAACGCGCAGCACATCCTCGCCGATCTGCGGGTTTCCGCTCGCGCGCGGGGCAGCCGCCACGGCGCCCACCTCGCCGGGTGCTGTGCGCACCGGCGCGCGCGTCTTGAAGAAGCGGTCGAGCAGGCCGGAGATGCCGTTGGGCATGAAGAGCACGACGCCGACGAGCACGACGCCATAGACGAAGCCGTGAAGACCGATCGCCTCGGTGCCCAGCCAGCCGCGCGCAAGCTCGGTGATCGGTACGAGCAGGACAGCCCCGAGCAGCGGACCGAACACGGTCCCGATGCCGCCGATCAGCGCGAACATGGCGATCTGGATCGACAGGGTGAGCGAAAAGACCGATTCCGGCTCGATGAAGGTGAGATACATTGCATGGAAGGTGCCGACCATAGCCGTCAGCGCGGCGGAGACGGCGACCGCCATGAGCCGGACACGCACTGTATCCACGCCCGCGGCCCTGGCCGCCGATTCCCGTTCGCGCGTTGCCACCAGATAGAAGCCGAGGCGGCGCGAGCGGACGGCCCACGCGACGGCGAGCGTCACGAGCATGAGGCCGAAGGCGATGAGGAGCGACGGCAGCCGCTCGCGGAAGATCATCCACTCCCAACCGATATTGAGCGGGACCATCATGCCCGTCGCGCCGCCAGTAATATCGCGAAAATGCAGCGCCAGGACCCGGAAGACCTCGAGCAGCGCGATAGTGGCGAGCGCGAAGAAGGGGCCGCGCAAGCGGAAGCAGGGATAGCTGATGACCATCGCCACCAGTGCCGCGACGGCGGCGGCGGCAAACATGCCGAGCCAGGGCGTTATCCCGACATTCATCAGCATCATGCCCACATAGCCGCCGATGCCGTAGAAGATCCCGTGACCGAGCGAGAGCTGCCCGGCATAGCCGCCGACGATGTTCCAGGCGGTGGAGAGCGCGGCGAAGATGCAGATCGTGACGAAGACGTGGTAGACGAAGGCATCGCCGATCATGACCGGCAGGACGAGAACGAGCCCCAGCAGGGCGGCCAGCGCAATGGCGCCCTGGCGAACGGCAAGGCCTTGGCGGCGCGACAGGGAAAGCGGGGAAGCGGCCGTCATGGCGACACGTGCGAGAGGTTGAGCTGCTTTCCGAAGAGGCCGGAAGGCTTGAGGACCAGGATGAGCAGGAAGACGGCGAAGACGGCGACCTCACGCAGATCGGAGCCGATATAGAACCCGGCCAGGCTGTCGATGAGGCCGATGACCATGGCGCCGACGAATGCGCCGCCGAGCGATCCGAGCCCGCCCAGCACCACCACCACGAAGGCCGTCAGCACAAAATAGGTGCCGGTCGTGGGTGAGGTCGGATAGAGCGGCGCGACAAGGCTTGCAGCCAGTCCGACGCAGGCCGCTCCTATGCCGAAGGTGAGCACGTAGACGCGATCGACATTGATGCCCATGAGCTGTGCTGCCGCCCTGTTCTGCGCGACCGCACGGATCGCCCGGCCCCACAGCGTCCGCGACATGAAAAGGTGCAGTCCGAACACCAGCACCGCCGCCGCGATGAAGATCACCGCCTGGCCGGTCAGGATCCGCACCGATCCGATTTCGAGCGAGGAACGCAGACCGTAGGACGGGGTCGACATGATGTCGGCGCCGAACAGAAGGAGCGCGAGATTGATGAGCGCCGTCGAGATGCCGACGGTCGCGAAGATCTGGATGTGCTCGTCATGGGCGGCAAGCAGCGGCTGGATGATGAAGCGCTGGGTCAGGGCGCCAATCACGAAGAGGATCGGCACCACGGCCGCCGCGGTCACATATGGATGCGCGCCCAGTCCGGTCGTCAGGAGGAAGGTCGCATACATCCCCACCATGAGAAATTCGCCATGGGCGAAGTTGATCACTTTCACGATGCCGAAAATCAGCGTCAGGCCGACGGCGACGATGGCGAACAAGCCGCCGAGCATCAGGCCGTTGACCACCACCTGCAGGAACGTTTCCATCACGCCTCACACCGAGCTGGGCTTTGGCGAGGCGGCCAGGCCGCCCCGCCGATTCCTCGTCAGTTGGTGAACTGGACCTCGGCCGCCGCCGCGGCCTCGGGATAGACGGTCACCAGCTTTCCGTCCTGCCATTGCAGGCCCATCATCGAGGCGCGCTCGTTCTGGTTGTTCTCGCCGAACTTGACGCCGTAGCCGGCCGCCGTCTCGCCTTCGGGAACATCGATCGCCTCGACCGTGGACTTGATCTCCTCCGGCGAGAAACCGTCCGCCTCGTCGAGCGCCTGGAGAATGGCCTTGGCGCCGACATAGTTGTTCAGCGAATGGCCGGAACGCGGCGATTCACCGTACTTCTCCTGATAAGCCTGGACGAATTCCTCGAGGCCGGGGGTGAACTCGGTATTGACGAGATACTGGGTGAAATCGACGTTGAGCACGCCGTCGATCACGTCGTGACCGACCGCGTCGGCCGTCGGCTGCATCGAATAACCGCCGCCCCCGCCGATGATGGCTGCGGGCTGGAACTCGGCCTCATTGGCCTGCTGCAGGAAGAGCACCGAGTCGTTCTGATACGAAGTCTGCAGCACCACGTCGACGCCGCGCTGCTTCAGGTCGAGCACGAGCGACGACATGTCGACCGTCGAGGCGGGATAAGCCTGCGTGGTGACGATGTTGAGGCCGGCTTCCTCGCCGTAGTTCTGCTGGTGCTGGGCGACCGAGGTTCCGTAGCTGGAATCCTCGTGGATGATACCGATCTTGAGATCGCCGGGCTCGCGGCCGACGCCGGGCGCCACCACGTCGACGATCATGTCGACGATCATCTTGCCCATGTCTTCGGCGGTCGGATTGGTGCGGTAAAGGTTTTCGAAGCCGCGGCCGGTCACCTCGTCGGCCACCGCGCCGAGCTCAAAATACGGGATGCCGGCGAGTTCCGCCACCTGGCTCGCGGCGATGGAGCGCGAGGAGGAATAGGTGCCGAAGATCGCCACGACCTCCTCGCGCGAGATGAGACGCCGCGCTTCGCCGATCGCCTGGTTGTTGTCGACGGCGTCGCCGCGGGCGAGCACCACGGTCTCGCCCTGTACCCCTCCGGCGGCGTTGATCTCGTCGACCGCAATCTCAAGCCCGCGAAAGCTTTCCTCGCCGAGCAGCGCCAGTTGCCCGCTGAACGGATAGAGCGCGCCGAACTGCACGTCGGCCATGGCGGCGGGCGCGGTGAGCAGCGTCGCGGCGGCGACGGTGGCTTTCAGATAACGAACGAATCTCATGTCTTCCTCCCGAGATAACGGTTCAGTTTCAGTAATTCAGGGCATTCTTGCCTTCGAAGCTGGTGATCGGCGGATAGGCACGCTGGTCGGTCATGACATCGATGACCGTCACCGCGCTCCGGGCCAGGGCCTCCTCAAGGGCCGGCGCAAACTCGGCCGGGCGTTCGACACGCACGCCCGTGCAGCCGCAGGCGCGGGCGATCGCCGCGTGGTCGACCGCCTCGAAATCGCAAACGTCCGTGTGCGCGCCAAAGAGGGAGAGTTCGGCGTGTTTCTGGTAGCCCAGCACCTGGTTGTTGAGGACCACAACGACCACCGGGAGCTTCATGCGGCGCGCCGTCTCCAGCTCCGCCCAGACATGGGCGAAACCGCCGTCGCCGGTAACACAGACGACCGGAGCGTCGGGAACCGCGGTCTTCGCGCCGATGGCAAATGGCAACCCCCAGCCGAGGCCGGCCAACCCGCGCGGAGTCAGGAAGCGCTGTCCCGGGCGGCGGGCCGTCAGGAAGTTCGCCACCCATATGGAGGCGTAACTGGCGTCGGCGACGACGATGGCGTCCGGCGTGATGGACGCGTCGATATCCGCCATCAGCCGCTCCGGGCGGATGGGAACCGCGTCCATGTCGACCAGCCGCGCCATGTCCGCGCGATGGGCCTCGCGCGCTTGCGCGATCTTTTCTTCGACAGCGGGGCGGCGCGCTTCGAGTGCGGAAAGGTCCTGTTCCTTGAGCACGGCCGTCAGGGACGCCAGCGTCAGCTTGGCGTCGCCCACGAGACGCATGGCCTCGTAGTTGCGCCCGACCTCGCCGCCGTCGACGTCGATCTGGATATAACGGGCGTTCGGCGGGTAGAGCGACCAGCTGTCGGTCCCGTTCTGGTTCGTGCGGTTGCCGACGAGGAGGACGACATCCGCCCCCGCCACGAGTTCGCGCATGTGGGCGGAGCGCGCGCGCGGCGCCATGAAATATCCGACCACGCCAACGGACAGCGGGTGAATCTCGTCCACCGTCCCCTTGCCCATCACCGTTGTCGCCACCGGCAGGCCGAGCGCCTGCAACGCGGAGAGCTCTTCGGCCGCGCGTGAGGAATGGACACCACCACCGGCGATGACAATCGGCCTTTCCGCACCTGCGATGAGCGCGGCCGCTTCGGCCACGCGGGCGGGGTCGGCGGCCGCCCGGTCCAGGGGATAGCGGCCGAGATCCGCCTGGCGGCGGGGTGTTTCCGGCTTGAGCTCCGGCCGCTCGTCGAGCACGTCGAGCGGAAGGAGCAGAACGGCCGGCCCGCAGCGCCCGCTGGCGGCCGCTGCAAAGGCCATATCCACATAGTCGTCGATGCGGGTCGGGTCGGCCACGCGCCGCACCCACTTGGCGACGCCCGAGAACAGCGCGAAGTGGTCGAGTTCCTGGAAGGCGTTCCTGTCCGTGAAGCTGCGGTGCACGTCCTGCACGATCGCCACCATGGGGATCGACGCCTTCAGCGCCTCGGCAAGGCCCGGTACCAGAAGCGTGGCGGCCGGCCCGTTCTGGGCGGTGACGACGGGCACCCTGCCCGATACGCGCGCATAGGCATCCGCCATGGCCGCGCCGGCGTTCTCGGTGCGATAGCCGATCTGGCGAATGCCGTAGTCGGGCGCGGCGAGGAACAGGGCGGAGGGAAGGCTTTGCCCGAAGATCTCCCGTACGCCGTGGCGCTGCAGCGCAGCCGCGAGCATATGTGCGCCGGTCATGTTGCCGGCGGTTCCGGTCTGGGCAATTGTCATGCGTTTGTCTCTCGATCGGGCACCACGGCGCCCTCGTTCACGTCCAGGACAATCTTTCCGACGTGCGCTCCGCTATCGATACGTCTGTGCGCATCGGCAACCGCAGCAAGCGGAAAGGTCGTGTCGATCACCGGGCGGGCCCGGCCTTGTGCCAGCAGCGGCAGGACCTCCCTCTCCAAAGCCCGCGCGAGCGCGGCCTTCATTTCCACGGGCCGTGCCCTCAGCGTGGAGCCGGTCAGCGTGATGCGTTTCATGAGAAGTGGCGTAAGGTTCAGATCGGCACGCGGACCGTGCTGGAAGGCGATCTGGGCGATACGGCCGTCGACGGCCACCGCATCGAGATTGCGCTGGATATAGTCCCCGCCCACCATATCGAGGATGACGTCGGGGCCCCTGCCGTCCGTCGCCCGGCGCGCCGCCTCGACGAAGTCCTCGCGCTTGTAGTCGATGGCGACCGCAGCGCCCAGCTTCAAACAGGCCGCGCATTTCTCCGGTGAGCCGGCGGTGACGATCACCCGGGCGCCGCGCGCGACGGCGAGCTGGATTGCCGTGGTGCCGATGCCGGAGGCACCACCATGGATGAGGATCGTCTCGCCGGCGGCAAGCCTCGCACGCTCGAAGACGTTGCTCCAGACGGTGAAATAAGTCTCGGGAAAGGCTGCCGCCTCGATGAAGCTCATGCCTTCAGGGACCTTGAGCGCGTTCGTTTCATGGACGACGGCCCATTCGGCATAGGCGCCGCCGGCCACAAGCCCCATCACCGCATCGCCGACGGCAAAGCGGGTGACGCCGGGACCGCAATCTTCCACCTTTCCGGCGATCTCGAGCCCCAGGATGTCGGACGCGCCCGGCGGCGGTGGATAGGCGCCTTCGCGCTGCATGACGTCGGGCCGGTTTACGCCGGCGGCATGCACACGCACCAGCACCTCGCCCTCTCCGGGTGCCGGCCATGGCCGTTCCACCACGCTGAGAACCTCGGGGCCGCCCGCTTCCCGGGCGATGACGGCTTTCATCGATGCGCTCATGCGCTCGCCTCTCCTTCACGTTCGCGGCATGTCGGCAGCAGCAGAACCTTGACAGCCTGCCCGCTGCGGGCGAGTTCGAAAGCCTTGATGGCGCGGGCGAGCGGCAAACGATGCGAAATCAGGCGCGACAGCACATGACCATGGTCGGCGAGCAGGCCGATCGCCTCGCCGAATGCGCGGTCGGTCGTGTCATGGGCGGCGCGAAGCTGCTTCTTCTCGCGCACGAAGCGCGTGAGGTCGAGCGTATAGGGGTCGGAATGAATGCCGGCGACTACCAGCACGCCGCCGGAGCGCAGGATCGCAAGGCCGTCGGCGAGCGAAGCGGAAACGCCTGTCGCCTCGAACACGCGATCGGCCGGGCGCCCGAAAATCCGGTGAACCTCCGTCTCGAGCGAAGCTTCAGCGAGGTCGACGCAATGGCGCAGTCCCATCTCCCGGGCGCAGGCGAGGCGACGAGCGTCGTCCATGCCGGCCACCAGCACCTCCGCCCCGCGGTGCTGCGCCACCCATGCGATCGCCAGGCCGATCGGCCCGGGCCCGAGCACCACCAGCCTGTCGCCGGCCGCGACATCGCCGGCA
>NZ_JBHSUM010000168.1:0-8680 GCF_042660605.1 Nitratireductor sp. GCM10026969 | reverse complement strand
CGGGCAGACCATGCGCCTCGTGCAACCGACCCCCGACGAGCACGAAGCGGCGATGCCGCAGGCTGCGCCCGAGGCGGAAGCGGCGGTGGACGCCGTCCCCCTCGCCTCGCTGGCCGATATCGCGCAGCTTGCCGAAAAACACCGCGACATGGCCTTCAAGGTGCAGTTCAAGCGTTGCGTCCGCCTGGTGCGCATCGAGCCGGGGCGGCTGACGGTTAACCTGACCGAGGATGCGCCGAAGACGCTTCTGAACGACGTGACCAACCGGCTGCAGAAGTGGACCGGCCGACGCTGGATGGTCTCCCTCTCGCGCGAGGATGGCGGCAAGACGCTGGCGGAGGAAGAAAGCGGCCGCCGCGAGATGGCGCTGGCCGACGCGCGCGCCGACCCGGCCGTGGCGGCCATTCTCGAGAAATTCCCTGGTGCGCGCATTCTCGACGTGCGCATCCCGGACGCGGTGGAAGAGGTGCCCGGCGCCGACGCGCTGCCCGAGCCCGACGCGGATGACGAGGACGACATTTGAGCTTGATTGGAGACGACAATGCGTGACCTGATGGGCATGTTGGGCAAGGCCAAGGAGATGCAGGAAAAATTCCAGGCCGTGCAGGAAGAAATCGCCGCGATGGAGATCGACGGCCAGGCCGGCGGCGGAGCCGTGAAGGTGACGCTGTCGGGCAGGTTCGAGATGAAGAAGCTCCACATCGACCCGTCTCTCTTCAAGGAGGACGATGTCGAGATCCTGGAAGACCTGATCCTGGCCGCCCACAACGACGCCAAGGCGAAGCTCGAGGCGGCGATGCAGCAGAAGACGCAGGAAATGACGGCCGGCCTGCCCATCCCGCCGGGGATGAAATTGCCGTTCTGAATGCTACGGAAGCTTCCGTTCCATCTCGACAGCCGGCAGGAGAACGCCGGGTGTGAACTCGACTTCCACCAAGCCGACGCGTGTAAAACCGGCCGATGCGTAGAATTTTTCCGCCTGCAGGGTGGCCCAGCTTTTCATGAGGCGTGCGCCCGCCGCTACGGCCTCGGCAAGGCAACGCTCGAGTACCAGCCGCGCGATGCCTTTGCGGAGGTGCTTCGGGTGGGTCGCGAAATGGCGGATATGCGCCACATGCTCTTCGATTTCGCCGGTACCGGGCTTTTCGAATGTCCATCCGCCGCAGCCGGCCAGCTCACCATTCGCTTCGGCGACGAAATAGGTACCACTTGAAAGCAGCTTCGGGTTTGCGCGAGATATAGTGGGTAGAACATGTGCCAGCTTTCCGGGGTCGTAGGACCCGTCGGCAAGCATGGCATAGGAAGTTGCGATGAGGCCTGACAACATGTCGAAATCGTCAGGTGTGGCGACACGAATCGCAATTTCAGGCATAGCGGAGATACTCTGATCGGCTGTCCCTGCTCATATTAACACGCGTGGCGCAGCCGCCATCCAATTCGTAGGTTTCCGGTAAAATCCTGCCATGTCCAAGCACACCGCCGGCCCCGAAATCGAACGCCTGATACAGCTTCTCGCCAAGGTGCCGGGGCTGGGGCCGCGCTCGGCCCGGCGCGCCGCACTTCACCTGATCAAGAAGAAGGAACAGCTTTTCGCTCCGCTATCGGCGGCGATGGCCGAAGCGCTGGAGAAAGTGCGGGTGTGCTCGGTGTGCGGCAATGTGGATACCGCCGATCCCTGCACCGTGTGCACGGATCCGCGCCGCGATTCGGCGACGCTGATCGTGGTGGAGGATGTCGCGGATCTCTGGGCGCTGGAGCGGGCGGCGGCCATGAACGTGCGCTATCACGTTCTCGGTGGCACGCTTTCGCCGCTCGACGGCATCGGACCCGACGACATCAATATTGCCGGGCTGGTCACCCGGGTGGCCGAAGGCGGGGTTTCGGAGATCATCCTGGCGGTGAACGCGACGGTCGAGGGCCAGACGACGGCGCATTACATAACCGACCAGCTGGCGGGGCTGGACGTGAAGGTGACGCGGCTTGCGCACGGCGTTCCCGTGGGCGGCGAGTTGGATTATCTCGACGAGGGCACGCTTGCCGCGGCGCTGAAGTCACGGACGGCGTTTTGAGAGGAGTTTGGAAATTGATACGGTTTGCCTTCGCGGTGTCCTGCGTACTGCTCCTTCTCCTCCCCTTCCCGGCCACCGCGCAGAATGTGAACGACCTCTTCGCGCAATGGCTTCGATCCGACCTCTGGCCTGCCGCGCGTTCGCGCGGCATCTCGGCAGAAACCTTCAACGCCGCGTTCGATGGCATATCCCCCAACCTGAAACTGCCTGACCTGGTGATGCCCGGCGAAAGCGCGCCGAGGGCGACGCGGCAGCATCAGGCCGAGTTCCGCGCGCCGGCCGCCTATTTCGACCATATCGGCGGCGTCGTCTCCAGCGGCAGAAGGCTGGCGAAAGAGCATTCCGGTACGCTCGCGGCGATCGAGAAGCGCTACGGCGTGCCGCGCGGCATCGTGCTGGCGATCTGGGGGCGCGAGTCGGGCTTCGGCAATGCGGACATCCCGCACGACGCCTTTGCGGTCTTGGGCACGAAGGCTTTTCTCGCCACGCGCAAGGCGATGTTCCGCGAGGAGGTGCTGGCAGCGCTCGAAATGGTGGAGAAGCGGGGCGTGGCGCCGCGCATGATGCGCTCCTCCTGGGCAGGCGCTCTGGGCCAGCCGCAGTTCCTGCCCTCCTCCTATCTCCAATATGCGGTGGATTTCGACGGCGACGGCCGCGCCGACATCTGGAATTCCGTGCCCGATACGCTGGCCTCCATCGCCAACTATCTTGCCGGCCACGGCTGGCAGCGGGGGCGCGACTGGGGCTTCGAGGTCACCGTCCCGCAAAGCATCTCCTGCGCGCTGGAAGGCCCCGATCGCGGGCGGCGGATCGCCGAATGGGCGCGGCTCGGCGTGGCGCGCGTGGGCGGCAAGGCGTTTCCCGACCACGAACTGCGTGGCGAAGGCTATCTGATGATGCCGGCCGGGCGGCGCGGACCGGCCTTTATCGTCACGCCGAACTTCTACCGGCTGAAGGACTATAACGAGAGCGATCTCTACGCGCTCTTCGTCGGCCATGCCGGCGACCGGATCATGTACGGGGACATCCGGTTTGCGGCCGGCTGGCAGCCGATCGACGGCGTCAGCCGCGCCCAGATCGCCGCAATGCAACGCGCGCTCGAGCGGCAGGGGCACGACGTCGGCGGCGCCGACGGGCTCGCCGGCTTCAAGACGCGCCGCTCCATCGGCGCCTGGCAGGAGAAGAACGGCCGGCCGGCCACCTGCTTTCCAGACGGGGATTTGGCACGCCAGTTGAGGTAAGCCGCCCCGCCGGAAGAAGAGGAACGGAACGCTGGGCGGCGAATTTGGAGAGGGTATGCAACGCTGAGAGGAGGGTTTCGTGAACATCATCAAACCGTTGGGGGCCATGGCTTTCGCCGCGGCTTTCCTGTCGAGCTGCACCGTGGCCGTCGAGGAGGAGCGACCGCGCCCGCCGCGCCCCGACCGGCCGCAGTTCTGTACGCAGCAATACGAGCCCGTCTGCGCGGTGCGCGGCGACCGCCGCCGCACCTTCGGCAATGCCTGCATGGCGCAGGCTGAGGGTTTCCGGCCGGTTCATCCCGGGGAATGCCGCCAGAGCAGCCCCAATAGGCCACCGAATGGCGGGCCTCCGCCGCAGGCATGCACGCGCGAATATGCGCCCGTCTGCGCGCGCCGCGGCGATCGTGTGCGCACTTTCGGAAACGCCTGCGAGGCGCGGGCCGCCGAGTTTCGCATCATCCGGCCCGGCGAATGCTGACGTGAATGGCCGCGGTGGACGTTCCGCCGCGGCTTTCTCCTCAGATGCGGATGATTAGCCGGCGAGCCGGGCGAGCGCCCATTGCATCAACGGCGTTTCGCCATAGGCCAAAAGCCCGCCGAGGCCGAGGGCGACACCATAGGGAATACCGGCTTTTTCGTCGGCAAAATGGCGCAACAAGGTATTGTTGCCGGCCAGCATGGCAAGTGGGGACTTGCGGAACATCAACAGCGCCAGGGTGAGCGCCCCGCCGGCAAGCGCGGATGTCACCAGATAGTCGGCGAGACCGATGCCGAAGCCGAACCAGACGGCCGTCGCCGCCATCAGCTTGGCATCGCCGCCGCCCATGCCGCCGATGGCGAAGAGCGTGAACGTCACCATGAGCACCGCCACGCCCGCCGCAAGGTGCAGGCCGACCGCGGGCCATGACATACCGGTAAGCGGCGCGAGCACGAGGAAGGCGGCCACAAGGATGAGGGATACGCGGTTGGCGATGGTCATCGACACCATGTCGGAGACCGCCGCAAAGGCCATGCAGAAGGGGAAGATGACGAATACTGACGCTTCGAGCATAACTACTTACGCGACCCTCAAGACAACTGATCAGAATGTTATAAAATTTTCCGCTTAGACGGAAACTGGTTCCGCACAGTTGTCAAACAACACTTAAACCGAGAAGGGTCGTTCGCAGAACGCAAACGACCCCTTTCGCGGCCTAACTGCGGAAATTAATCTGCAGGCGCCGTTTTCTCCGTGTGGGCCTTGAGATTGTTTCCAAGTTCTTCGAACGAATCCTCGATACCCTCACCCAAAAGGCTAGCGCCGGCGATAACGGCGACGGCGATCAGCGCGGCGAGCAGGCCGTATTCGATGGCGGTGGCGCCGGACTCGTCGTTCTTGAAGCGAGCGATAAGCTTGGACATTGGAGAACTCCTTCAGCTCCGATTGACAGCACTTCCGCCGGATTTCTTAAGCCCCCCGGTCGGAATGGCGGGAGGATGTGCTGCGAGCTCTTTCAATGCGCTTAAGAAACAGGATTACCGAAATCTTTCGTAGCTACTCCATAAGTCCTGGTAAATGGCAGTATAATATAAATTAAATTTTTAAATATTCTTCGGCAAGTCCTGTTACCCGCCCAAGCAGGCGGATGCCCCTCGGTTTAACGCTCGATTCACCATTCGCGCGCACCATGCGGGCGAATAAATGGGGCCGGGATCAATGGCGGGCATGTACTTCTCGCGTTTTATGAAAACGATTGCGGCGGGGCTTGCGGCCCTGACGCTTTTTCCGCTTTCCGCGCAGGCCGAAGACGGCATCCATGTGGTGATGAACCAGGCACGGATCATCAAGCTCGCACGGCCGGCCGACACCGTGGTGATCGGCAATGCGGACATTGCCGACGCGGCGGTGCAGGATTCGACCACCATCGTCCTGACCGGCAAGGGGTTCGGCGTGACGAACCTCGTCGTTTTCGACGCTGCGGGCCGGCCGGTGGTCGACGAGCAGATCGTGGTCTCGCGGCAGGCGGTGAATTCCGTGCGTGTCTACCGCCGGTCCGACGTCCAGACATTGTCGTGCACCCCCTATTGCGAAGGCGCCTACAAGTCCGAGGCGGAGCTGATCTCCGAGCGCGAGGTGGGCCGTTAGCGCGGAAAGGCTACCGGCCGGTGAACGCAAACTCCGCAATTTGAACGATCGCGCAAACAGGAAGGCAACCGACGTCAGCTATGGTGCCCGCCGTCGCCGTCAGGCACCGGGGTGGGCATGAGGAATCCGAACGAGAAGAAACCGACCAATCGGCTGACGCCGGGAGGTCTCCTACGCCGCTTCTGCAGCGAGCGGAAAGGCGCGGTCGCCATCGAGTTCGTCATCCTGGCGCCCGTGTTCTTCCTCGTCGTGTTCGCGCTTCTGGAAAGCTGCATTGCCTTCGCCGCCCAGCAGCTGATGACCAATGCGACGGACGATATCGCCCGCCAGTTCCGCACCGGCCAGCTCAAGGCGGACGACATGAACGAGGAGAAGCTGCACGATCTGATCTGCGCGCGCATGACCGTTCTGTTCCCCAGCGACTGCCCCGCACTCAGCGTGGATCTGCGCCAGTTCGACACCTTCCGCGACGCGGCGGACGCGCTTCGCAGCGAGATTGTCCCCTCCTCTCCGGAGGTCGATCCGGGCGACGCGCTGTCGAAGAACGTGCTGCGGGTCTCCTATGGCTGGCCGATCCTCATGTCGTTCCTGCACGACGTGCTCTCGGGCAAGCGTGACGGCAAGAAGCTGCTCTTCGCCACCACCACCTGGCAGAACGAGCCCTTCAACTAGAAGCAGGGAGGCGACGACGATGACGGGCACCAAGAACAATCGCCTCTTCTCGCTCCTGCGGCGCTTTGGCTCCGAGACGCGGGGCATCGCGGCGATCGAATTCGCCATCGCCGTTCCCGTTCTCCTCGGCATCTACATATTGGCGCTGGAGTTCGCGGAGGCGATCGAAGTGAACAAGAAGCTCGGCCGCGTGGCGATCCAGGTGGGCGACCTCGTGGCCCAGCAGCCGAAGATCACGCCCGGCGAGCTGGACGCAATCATGAGCATCAGCGGCGCCACGCTCGAGCCCTACCGGCGCAGCGCGCCGACCATCACGGTGACCGCCATCAAGGTGACGAACGACAGCACGCCGAAGGCCGTGGTCCTTTGGTCGCACCGCTATACCGATGGTGTCGCCGAGCGTGCGGAAAAGCCGGGTGCCATCACCGAGGTCCCGCAAGCCCTGAAGACGCCCGGCACCTTTCTTGTCCGTTCCGAAGCCAGCCTCGGCTATCAGCCGATCATCGCCTGGTCGCCCGCGGCCAAGCAGGGACTGCATCTGGCCGCCCTCGACGAACTCGACATGTTGGGCGAGCGGTATTACCAGCAGCCACGCGTCAGCTCGATCATTCCCTGCGGCGACTGCTGAGACGCTCGTGCCCGGCCGGCAGGCGCCGGCGGCGTGCACGCGCGTGATACAATTGCCAAGCGGCACCGGCGCGCCTATGTCTGGACTGCAATCCGGAGCAGGCCCATGGCGCGCGCCTTCCTTTTCGTTCTCGATTCCTTCGGCATCGGCCATGCTGCCGATGCCGAGCGCTTCGGCGATACGGGCGCGGACACCTACGGCCATATTCTGGCGGCCTGCGCTGCGGGGGAGGCCGATCGGGCGGGAGTCCGGCAAGGTCCGCTCGAACTGCCGCACCTGCGGGCTCTCGGGCTCGACCATGCAGCCGCGCTCGCGGCCGGCAGGGAGGCGCCCACGGCGCCCGCGCCTTCAGGCTTCTACGGCGCGGCGGACGAAAAATCCTCCGGCAAGGACACGCCCTCCGGCCATTGGGAGATCGCCGGCGTGCCGGTGCCCTTTGAATGGGGCTATTTCCCGGAGACCGTGCCCACCTTTCCGGCGGAGCTGACGGACCGCCTGGTCGCGGAAGGCGGCCTGCCCGGCATTCTCGGCAATTGCCACGCCTCCGGCACCGAGATCATCGCACAGCTGGGCGAGGAGCATGTGCGCACGGGAAAGCCCATCTGCTACACGTCGGCGGATTCGGTGTTCCAGATCGCCGCGCACGATTCGCATTTCGGGCTCGAGCGCCTTTACGGATTGTGCGAAATCGCGCGGAGGCTCGTCGACCCTTACAGGATCGGCCGCGTGATCGCCCGGCCTTTTACGGGCGAGGACGCCGAGAGCTTCCAGCGCACGGCGGATCGGCGCGACTATGCCGTGCCGCCGCCCGAGCCGACCCTGCTCGACCGCGTGGTCTCGGCAGGCGGACGGGTCCTCGCCGTCGGCAAGATCGGCGACATCTTCGCCCATCAGGGGGTGTCGGAGGTGCGCAAGGCCGCCGGCAACATGGCGCTGTTCGACGCGACGCTGGAGGCCATGAACGCGGCCGGGGACGGCGACCTCGTCTTCACCAACTTCGTGGATTTCGACACGCTCTACGGCCACAGGCGCGACGTCGCCGGCTATGCGGCCGCGCTGGAAGCGTTCGACCGCCGCCTGCCGGAGGCGCTCGCACGGCTTGAGCCGGGCGACATGCTGGTCCTCACCGCCGATCACGGCTGCGACCCCACCTGGCGCGGCACCGACCATACGCGCGAGCGCGTCCCCATCCTGATCACGGGCCCCGGGCTGGGCACCGGCCCGATCGGTCTTGGAGCCACCTATGCCGATATCGGCGAGACCGTCGCGGCGCATCTTGGGCTTGCGCCGGGCCGTCACGGCCAGGCTTTCCCACTGGTGGCCGATGCCTGAATTGCCCGAGGTCGAGACGGTCCGCCGGGGACTGGAGCCCGTGATGGAGGGCGCACGCGTTCTCAAGGTGGAGCAGAGGCGGCCGGACCTGCGCTTCCCCCTCCCCGCGAGCCTTTCGGAACGGCTGGCAGGCCTCGCCGTGACGGCGCTCGGCCGACGGGCGAAGTATCTCCTGATGCATCTGGAAGGCGGTGCGGTGCTCATCTGCCATCTGGGCATGTCGGGCTCGTTCCGCATCGAGGCGGAGGACGCTGCCGCGCTGCCCGGCGTGTTTCACCATCCGCGCTCCAAGAGCGACAAGCACGACCATGTGGTTTTCCATCTCGGGAAGGACGGGGGCTCGCCGGTGCGCGTCGTCTACAACGATCCGCGCCGCTTCGGCTTCATGCTGCTTGCGCGCGAGGCGGACCTGGAAAGCCATCCGCTTCTGGCCGGACTGGGTGTGGAACCGACTGGGAACGCACTGGACGGAACCCTGCTGGCTTCCCTTCTCGCCGGCAGGCGCACGCCGCTCAAGGCCGCGCTCATGGACCAGCGCGTCGTTGCCGGGCTCGGCAACATCTATGTCTGCGAGGCGCTGTGGCGCGCCGGGCTGTCGCCGCGGCGCGGCGCG
>NZ_JBHSUM010000167.1:0-8685 GCF_042660605.1 Nitratireductor sp. GCM10026969 | reverse complement strand
CAGCCGCCCGGCAAGCGGAGAGAAGACCGCCAGGCGCTCGGCCATCGCGCGGTCCGCGACGTGGGCGATCAGCGGATTGAAGCGCGGCCGGCCCTTGGCCTCGAAGATGCGGGCGACCGCTGCGCCGTTGGTGGCGTCCGCAGCGAGGCCGTAGACGGTTTCGGTGGGAATGGCGACGAGCTCGCCCGCCGCCAGCACGCGGCAGGCTTCCTCCAATGCTTCTTCCTGCGGCAGGATCGTGGCCAAGGCGCCGTCTCCGGGTTCGCCTGCTTGCTATCGTGCCGGCGGGCCAAGGGCAAGCCGCTCAAATGCCACCTTTTCCCGCACCTCTTTTTTAAGCGGCCCGGCGATAAATATGGCGCGCGGGGCACTTTATGCGCGGGGGACATCATGAATCGAAACAGAATCTTCGGCCCGGTTCTTCTCATGGCACTTGCGCTGCCCCATGCCGCGGGCGCCTCTTCCATACGCGAGCTTCCGGCGCTGGAAAAATCCGTGGGGCCGTCGATCGTAAAGCTTGCACCGCTCACGCCTGCACGTGAAACCACCAGCGCGAGGGACGGCGAAGAACGCTCCGCCTCGGTCCCGATGCTCATTCGCGGCGGCATTTCCGGCACGCCCGCCCGCCGCGCCACTGCACCGCAGGCCACTGCTTCCACGCCGGTCGTCTCCTCGGCGCCGTCGAACGCGGCCTCCGCGCCCGCCGCTGTCAGGAACCCGGAATAGCGCGCTTGACCGCAACGGCCGTTCGGCACACCCTCGCTGCATCCGATACGGGGAGACGGCCATGTTCGCGTTGATGAAGATCCTGCATTTCTTCGGCCTCATGCTGGGGGCCGGGGGCGGCATGGGCAGCATGATGGTGGCAATCCAGGCCAGGCGCGCGGACGGGCCGCCCGCACCGGTGCTGATGACGCTCAGAAAGCATTTCGCGATGGCCGCCCTCATCGGCGTCCTGCTCCTGTGGGCGACGGGATTGTGGATGTGGCTGACCGGCTACGACGGCGCCATGCTCGGCACCGCCTTCGCGCTCAAGCTCCTCACGGCGACGGCCATCCTGGCGATCCTGATCGTCGTGCGCCTCGCCATGGCGCGCACCAAGCCCGGCACGCCGCCGCCCGCCTTCATCCAGCGCGTCGGACCCCTTGCGGGGCTTTTGTCCTATATTGCCGTGGTGCTCGCGGTGATCGCATTCGGGTAGGTCACGGTGATCGCCCGGCTTTCCCCGTCATCCCGGAAGCCGAAGCGAAGCTGAGGCTGTCCGGGATCCATTCCGTGACTCGTCCACGTTCCGGAATGGATCCCGGCTCGCGGTCGCTTACGCTCCCTTGGCCGGGATGACGAAGGCGGCGAGACAATCAGCCGGCGATCTTGGAAAAATCGGCAACCTGCCCGGTCGCCTGGCGGATACGGGCGAGAAGCGCCAGCCGATTGGCACGAAGCGAATCATTCTCGACATTTACGAGGACATCCTCGAAGAATGAATCAATCGGCGCGCGCAGTGCCGCGAGCGCCCGCATGGCGGCGGAAAAGTCTTGGTTTTGAATCGCTTCGCCGGCTTCCTTCTCAGCCTGATTCACCGCGTCGAACAAGCGGATCTCCGCCTTTTCGGAAAGGAGCGCGGGATCGACCGCTTCTGCGACTGCCGTGCCCTTCTTCTCCTCGATCGCAAGAATGCTGATGGCGCGGTTGGTGCCGGCCAAAAGGTTCTTGCCGTCCTCGGTGCCGAGCAGGTCCGAGAGGGCTTCGACGCGGCGGACGATGAGGAGGAGGTCGTCGTTGGCGGTGGCTTCCCCGTCCCTGCTTGCCAGCACCGCATCGATGAGGTCATAGCGCGCGCCCTGATCGCGTAGGTAGATTTTCAGGCGGTCGTGGAAGAAGGTGAGGAGGTTATACGCGACCGCTACGGCAGGGCCCTGGGTGTCCACAATGATTTTGTGAGCACGGTCTCGAGCGCTTTCTCGATCGACCATTTGGTTGAGTTGACCGACAGTTTCTTCGTCGACTCCTAAATTTGCCAGTGACTGGGCAGCTTGGATCTTTTGACCCAATGACCTGAAATGGTGATCGACAGCTTGGCGCGCCAGAATCGATGCAAGCTTCAATAGCAAGCTCAGCTGTATTTGATTCTCCACCACAACCCGGATCACCCCCAGCGCCGCCCTCCTCAGCGCATACGGATCCTTGCTCCCGGTCGGCTTCTCGTCGATGGCCCAGAAGCCGACCAGCATGTCGAGCTTGTCGGCCAGCGCTACGGCGACCGAGACCGGATCGGTGGGCACGATGTCCGAGGGGCCGAGCGGCTTATAATGCTCCTCGATGGCTCGGGCGACCGATAGGTCCTCGCCCTGCAGCTCGGCATACTGCCGCCCCATCGCGCCCTGAAGCTCAGGGAATTCGCCCACCACCTCCGTCTGCAGATCCGCCTTCGCCAACACGGCGGCGCGCTCGGCCAGGTCCGGGTCAGCGCCGACGATGGGTGCCAGTTCGCGCGCGAGCCGGCGGATGCGCTCGACGCGCTCGCCTTGCGTGCCGAGCTTGGCGTGGAAAGTGACGTTCAGATGGTCGAGGCGCGCCATGCGCTGGTCGAGCGGCTTTGCCAGGTCGAGGCCGAATTTTTCGGCGGACGCCTTCAGGTCATCGAGGTCCGGCAGGTCGGCCTGGTCGGTCTTCCAGAAATAGAGCGCGTCGGAGAGGCGCGCGCGCACCACCTTGCCGTTGCCGTAGGCGATCTCCTTTCCGCCGTCCTCGGCCACGATGTTGGCGGTGATGATGAAGCGGTTGGAGAGGCGCGGCTCGCCCCCCGATCCTTCGACAGGCTCAGGATGAGGAGCTGCGGTGCCTTCAGGCTCAGGATGAGGGGCTCCTGCACCTTCTTGCCGAGGTGCCGGCGAAGCCGGCCTCGAAGCACGGGTGACGAAGCACTTCTGGTTGGCGCGGATGGTGAGGCGGACGACTTCGGGGGGGATTTCGAGGTATTCTTCCTCGAATTCGCCCATCAGCACGACCGGCCATTCGACCAGGCCGGAGACTTCTTCAAGCAGGCCCTCGTCCTCGACCAGATCGAGGCCGTTGGCGAAGGCCAAATTCTTGGCGTCATCACGGATCATGCGCTTGCGTCGCTCGGGATCGAGCACGACCTTGGCCGCTTCGAGGCTCGCCACGTAATCATCGAAGCGGCGCACGGTGATCGGGTCCGGCGCGTGGAAGCGGTGGCCGTAGGTGACGTTCGAGGAACGGATGCCGTCGACGGCGAAATCGACCACCTCCGGCTCCTCCGTCTCGGGCCCGAAGGTGCAGAGGATCGATTGCAGCGGCCGCACCCAGCGCAACGAGCCGGGATTGCGCGAGGCCGCGCCCCAGCGCATGGATTTCGGCCAGGGGAAGTCGCGGATGATGGCGGGCATCATCTCGGCGATGATCTCCTCGGCCGCCCCCCCCTTCTTCTCGATCACGGCAACATAAAACTCGCCCTTCTTCGGATCAGAGCGGACCTCCGCCTCCTCGATCGAGGAAAGCCCCGCGCCGCGCAGAAAGCCCTCTATAGCCTTTTCCGGCGCGTCGGTGCGGGGTCCTTTGCGCTCCTCGCGCACGTCGCGGGAGCGGGCGGTGACTCCGCGGACATCCAGCGTCAGCCGGCGCGGCGTCCAGTATTCCTGGCATCCCTCATAGGTGAGCCCGGCTTCCACGAGGCCGTCGGTGACGCGCTTCTTGAGGTCACCCGCCGCCTTGCGCTGCATGCGGGCGGGGATTTCTTCGGAGCGCAGTTCGAGGAGAAGGTCGGGCATGGAAGGATTCGATCAGTGCTGACTGAAAAGGGTTGGCGGCGGCATACCAACTATGCCGTGGACTGTCACCTTTTGGTTGACACACCGTGCAGCCGGGATGCGCAAAGGCTTGCGGGATGAAGACGGTTAGGCCGCTTCGCGCTCCATCGTCGCGCCGCCGGCCTCCGTCTTCAGGAAAGCTTCGCCGCAGGCCTTGGCGAGGTCGCGCACGCGCAGGATATAGCTCTGGCGCTCGGTCACCGAGATGACGCCGCGGGCGTCGAGGAGATTGAAGACGTGGGAAGCCTTGATGCACTGGTCATAGGCGGGGAAGACCAGCTTGTGCAGCGCGCCTTCGGCCTCGGGAGCCCCGGCCTCCAGCAGCGCGCGGCACTCCTTTTCGGCATCCTCGAAATGGCGGAACAGAAGCCCGGTATCGGCATATTCGAAATTGAAGCGCGAGTATTCCTGTTCGGCCTGCAGGAAGACGTCGCCATAGGTGACCTTGTCGGGCTCTTCGAGCCCGTTGAAATTGAGCTCGTAGACGTTGTCGACACCCTGGACATACATCGCGAGCCGCTCCAGCCCGTAGGTGAGCTCGCCGGAAACGGGCGCGCACTCGATGCCGCAGACCTGCTGGAAATAGGTGAACTGCGAGACCTCCATGCCATCGCACCAGCACTCCCAGCCGAGCCCCCAGGCGCCGAGCGTCGGGCTTTCCCAGTCGTCCTCGACGAAGCGGATGTCGTGGCGCAGCGGATCGAGGCCGATGGCTTGAAGCGAGCCCAGATAGAGCTCCTGCAGGTCCGGCGGGTTGGGCTTGAGGATCACCTGGAACTGGTAATAGTGCTGCAGCCGGTTCGGGTTCTCGCCGTAGCGGCCGTCCTTGGGGCGGCGCGAAGGCTGGACATAGGCCGCGTTCCACGGGCGCGGTCCGAGCGAGCGCAACGTCGTGGCCGGGTGAAAGGTGCCGGCGCCCACCTCCATGTCGTAGGGCTGGAGGATCACGCAGCCCTTTTCGGCCCAGTAGCGCTGCAAGGTCAGAATGAGACCCTGGAACGAGCGGGCGGGATGCATGTGCGGCAGAGGTTCGGCGTTCACGCGGGCTACTCCGGTGGTTTCGGGACGCGTGCACCGTCTATTGTGGCGGCCGGGAAGCGTCAAGCCGCGGAAGGTGGCGGCCCTGCCCGCCGCCCCCTGCGCCGTCCAGCTGAAGAAGACCGCTACCGGTCGTTCGCCGGCAACTTCAGCTCCAGCCCGGGCCGGATCCGGTTCGGGTCGCCGCCCAAGACGGGGTTGAGCTCCAGAATGTCGTGATAGCGGCTGCCGTCGCCCAGCTCCTCCGTGGCGATGGACCAGAGCGTCTGTCCGGGTTGGACGGTGTAGAGTTCGGCAGCCGCGGCCTCGGCGTCTTCGTCCGCCGGCTTCTGTCCGGCACCGGGGACGACGGTACGGGCGTTTCCGGCGGCATCGGCGAGTTTGTCGCCCTCTTCCGGCGGCAGGCCCTCGGCCAGCTTCGTTTCCACCTCGGCCAGAAGCTCGGGCTCGGGCTCCAGGTCGCGCGCATGCGCCCATTGAAAACGCGCCTCGAGCTTGCGGCCGACACGCCAATAGGCATCGCCCAGATGGTCGTTGAGCACCGGATCCTGCGGGCGCAGGGAAACGGCGCGCTCCAGTTGCTCGACCGCCTCCTCGTATTCACCCAGCCTGTAATGCGCCCAGCCGAGCGAATCGACGATGAAGCCGTCGCTGGGACGCAGTTCCACGGCGCGGCGAATGAGGTCCATCGCCTCTTCAAGGTTCATGTTCATGTCGACCCAGGAGTAGCCGAGATAGTTCAGCACCTGGGGTTGGTCGGGATAGAGCTCGAGGGCGGTCTTGAAGTTGGGCTCGGCCTTCTCCCATTCCTTGAGCCGCTCATAGGCGATACCGCGCCGGTAAAACAGGTTCCAGTCCTCCCGCCGCGGCTCGTCGATCCGGGCGACCGCCCGGTCGTAGACGCGGGCGGCGGCGGCATAATCCTCCTGCGCGGCGTAGACGCCGCCGAGGGCCAGATAGGCGCGCATGTCGGACGGATCCGCATCCAGCGCCGATTCCAAATGCTCTATCGCCTGCTCGTGACGGTCCAGGTCGGCCATGTTGAGCCCGATCTGGAAGTCCGCGAAGCGCGCCCAGGGGGAACTCGCGTCGATCTGCTCGTAATAGCCGATCGCCCGCGCCGATTCCTGTTGCCTTTCGGCCAGGCGCGCAAGCTGCACCAGGATCGCATCATTGTCCGGCCTCAGCGCGAAGGCCTGCTGAAGATAAAGCTGGGCGAAGGAAAGAAAGGCCTCGCCGCCCGAACTGGCAAGCTCCGTGGCCATGTCGAGCAAGACCTCGGCCGCCCCATCGGCGGCGGACGTCACAACGGGCTTAAGCGTTTCGCCCGCCGCGAGCCTGTCGCGCAGTTCCTGCACGGAAGCGATGCCGCCGCCGGACTCGAGCGCCCGCTCCACGACCTCGAGCGCCTGCTCGTCCTCTCCCAGGCTCGACAGATAGGCGGCATAAGCCTCCGCCATGCGGCCGAACCGGTCCGGCACCACGGGTTGCAGCACGAGATTGTTGAAGAATACCTCGAATGCCTCCTTCGCCTCCGCCTCGCGGCCACCCTCGGCCAGCATCAGCGCGCGCTGATAGTCCGTGAAGGGGCCATACCAGTTGGGGCCCTCCATGCCGTCGATATGGGCCAGCGCGCCGTCGAGATCGCCCTGCCCGAGCTTGGCCCAGGCCGTCATGGTGCCGGTCACCAGGCGGTCGATGTCGGACTCCAGCACCAGCTTCAGCCAGCGCTCGGCTTCCGCGTAGTCCTCACTGCGGAACGAATCGATGGCGAGGACGAGCCGGGAGAAGCGCTCCATCTCCGGCTCCGACTGCAGCTTCCTGGCGTAAGGCAGCGCCTCGTCGAGCCTTCCCTGCAGGACCAGGGTGCGCAGCAGGCTTTGCTGCAAGGCGCCGTTTTCGGGATCGAACGCGATCGCCCGCTGGTAATAGGCGATCGCCGTATCCAGATCGTTCTCGAATTCGGCCGCCCGCCCGGCGAGATAGGCGCCGGAGAAGGAATGCACGGGTGCGATCCCGATCGTTTCCGCGTCCGGCCTGGCGAGACCCGCCTCCACGGAGAACATCATTAACGCCGCGGCAGCCGCGGTCGCTTTCAAGCCTGCCTTCATTCGCCGCATTGTTTCCCTTCCGTCGGCCGCCTGCATACGGGCCGCTCCGCCCGCTCCCATCCGGGGCTTAAGGCAAGAGCATGGCCTTTTTGCGGAGACGCTTCAACGGGCAATAGCTGTTTTTCGCGCCGTTCATACCACACGGCTGATGCAGAAATCGATGACGTCGAAAAGCGCCGATTTCTGCGGAGTGCTTTTCAGCGGCGCCAGCGCGTCGCGCGCGATCTCGCCGAAATGGCGCGCACGCCCGATGGTGTCACCGATGGCGCCGTGCTTGTTCATCAGGCCGATGGCCTTCTTCAGTGCCGCCTCGTCGTTTTCATTGTTCTCGATCGCCCGCTTCCAGAATGCGCGCTCCTCCTCCGAACCGCGGCGATAGCTCAGGATGACGGGCAGGGTCACCTTGCCCTCGCGGAAATCGTCACCGATGTTCTTGCCCAGGTCGCTGCTGCTGCCGCCGTAGTCGAGCGCGTCATCGACGAGTTGGAATGCAAGGCCGAGATTGGCGCCGAAAGAGCGCAGGGCCGCACGGTCGGCGCGCGCGGCCTCGGCGATCACCGGCCCCACCTCCGCCGCGGCGGAAAACAGCGCGGCCGTCTTGGCCTTGATGACGGCCAGATATTCGTCTTCGGTGGTCTCCAGGTTCTTGGCCACGCCGAGCTGCATCACCTCGCCCTCGGCGATCACGGACGCGGCGGCGGAGAGGATGTCGAGCGCCTCGAGGGAGCCGACCTCGACCATCAGCCGGAAGGCCTGGCCGAGCAGGAAATCGCCGACCAACACGCTTGCCTGATTGCCCCAGATCATGCGCGCGGTACGCTTGCCGCGGCGCAGGTCGCTCTCGTCCACCACGTCGTCGTGCAGGAGCGTGGCGGTGTGCATGAATTCCACGCTGGTGGCGAGCTTCACATGGCCCTCGCCGGCATAGCCGAACATCTGGGCGGCGGCGAGCGTGATCATCGGCCGCAGCCGCTTGCCACCGGAGGAGATGAGATGGCGTGCGAGTTCGGGAATGAGGTCCACGTCCGAGCCTGCCTTGGTCAGAATCAGCTCGTTGACGCGCGCCATATCGTCCTTGGTGAGCCCGACAAGGCTCTCGACCGAAGCCGCGTCGCGCTTGCCGCCTTCGAGGTTCAATACGACACCCACCGGGAAAACCTCCACTTCGCTGTGCCGGGCGGGACTGCCCGGCCGGGACTGTATGGCGGCACCTGCGCCGGCCGCAAGCGGCGAATTAGCGCGACCAGGGGGTTAGGACAACCGCTTTGCATTTACAAGCGCGCGGCGACCTGCCAACGTCGCGCACGATGATAGAACTATTGCGCACCAACGATGCCGTCACCCTCTCCTTCGTCGAAAGCCTGCTGCGGGATGCCGGTATCGACTATATGGTGGCCGACCAGAACATGAGCATCATGGAGGGCTCGCTCGGGATACTGCCGCGCCGCGTGCTCGTGGAGACGGAAAAAGCCGATCATGCACGGCGCCTGCTGGCCGACGCCGGTGTGACAGGCGACGGCGGCACCTCCTGACGCCTTGCGCCATGCACCGGGACGGCAGCTTCACCATCGACGCCTTTCACCGCGGCCGGTTTCACCTCGTCCAGCCCGCCGGCAAAGGCCACCGCGCCGGCCTCGACGCCATGCTCCTTGCGGGCGCCGTTCCGGGGAATTTCAGTGGGCGGCTGGCCGACCTCGGTGCAGGCGCGG
>NZ_JBHSUM010000166.1:0-8740 GCF_042660605.1 Nitratireductor sp. GCM10026969 | reverse complement strand
GGCACGGGCCCCTGGCCGTCGTCGCCGCTCAGCCACATGACGCCGGAGCGCGCCTGCGCGAGCAGGTCCTGGCCGGGCCGCGCCACCCACGGGCCGTCTTCGCCATAGCCGCTGATCGAGGCATAGACGATGCCCGGGTTTATGGCGCGCACGGAGGCATAGTCGAGGCCAAGGCGCTCAATGACCCCGGGGCGGAAATTCTGGATCAGCACGTCCGCCCGTTTCAGGAGCTTGCGCAGGGCGGCAAGGTCGTCCGCGTTCTTCAGGTCGACGGCAAGGCTCTCCTTGCCCCGGTTGATGGCGTGGAAGATCGTCGAATCCCCACCGATCTCCGTGTCGCTCAGATAAAGCTGGCGGGACAGGTCGCCGGCGCCCGGGCGCTCGATCTTGATCACCCGCGCACCGAGATCCACGAGACGCAGCGAGCAATACGGCCCGGAGAGGAACTGGCTCATGTCCACGACGACGAGCCCGGCAAGCGGGAGATCCTCGTCCTGTGCACTGTCGGCACCCGTCATCGGGCGTGCTCCCAGGCCGCCCGGCCGGTCCGGGGCGCGCCTTTGAATAGGTTCGGCATGTCTCCTCCACAAGGGTGAGCCTGTTTTCTTGTGAAGAAACTATTTAAATATGGGAGATCGTGCAAGGGGCGTTTCGCGGCCGGGTCGACGGCAAGCGTTTGCCGCCGCGCGGCGAGGGATTGCCCGCGCTATCCCGGCATCTTCAAGATAGAAGGGGCGCGAAGAGCTCCACACCGAAAAACCGGCGCCGCAAATGGCCGAGGCCCTAAAGCGCGCCGTCGAGAAACGGCCGCAGCCGGTCCATGCCTTCTTCCGTACCGCGCCTGCGGGCATCGATATCGGCGTGCCCGTCGCGATCGGTCGGGGACGATATCGAGAAGGCGCGCCTCGTAGACGAAGACCGGCCCCTCGGCCCCGAGGCGCGGTTGAGGCAACCGCCCTCGTGCAAAAATGCGCGGCCCCTCTTTTCGCCGGCAAAACGGCTCCTAAATCATCGGCGAACTACCCGCATTCGGTGTTCCTTCGCCCGTTCCCGGGCACCCTTGTGATGCTTGCTCTAAAGAGGAGGTGTTGCCGATGAAGATCGCCCAGATTGCGCCGCTGGCTGAAAGCGTTCCCCCGAAACTCTACGGCGGAACGGAACGCATTGTCTCCTATCTCACCGAGGAACTGGTCCGCCAGGGACACGAGGTAACGCTGTTCGCCTCGGGCGATTCGCTGACATCGGCGGAGCTCGTGCCCTGTACTGAAAAGGCGTTGAGGTTCGATCCCGCCGTCAATGACCCCATCCCCTACCACCTGATCATGCTTGAAAAGGTGCGGCAGAGGGCGGATGAATTCGACATCCTGCATTTCCATATCGATCTCCTGCACTTTCCCCTTGTCCGCCCCTTCGCACACCGCACCGTGACCACCTTGCACGGACGGCTCGATCTCCCCGACCTCCAGCCCTTCTACCGGGCGTTCCCGGAAATCCCCGTGGTCTCCATTTCCGACGACCAGCGCCGTCCGCTGCCAATGGCGAACTGGGCGGCCACGGTGCAGCACGGGCTGCCGCTCGATATCCTTCCGTTCAACCCGCACGGGCAGGGCGGTTATCTCGCCTTTCTCGGCCGCGTCTCACCGGAAAAGCGTCCCGACCGGGCGATCGAGATTGCGGTCAGGAGCGGCATGCCGCTGAAGATCGCCGCAAAGGTGGACAAGGTCGATGAGGATTATTGGCGCGACGTGATCAAGCCGATGATCGACCGCCATCCCAACGTCGATTACGTGGGCGAGGTGGATGAGACGACGAAGGCGGCCTTCCTGGGCGACGCCTCGGCACTTCTCTTTCCGATCGACTGGCCGGAGCCTTTCGGACTCGTGATGATCGAGGCGATGGCCTGCGGAACGCCGATCATCGCCTTCCGCTGCGGCTCGGTTCCGGAGGTGCTGGAGGAGGGTGTTTCCGGCTACATCGTCGGTTCCGTCGAGGAGGCGGTGGGCGCGGTCGGCCGGGTCGGCGCGATCAGCCGCGCCGGCGTACGCCGTGCTTTCGAGGAGCGCTTCAGCGCCAGCCGCATGGCAAGGGATTATCTGGACGTCTACGATTCTCTGATGCACCATCGCATGCACATGATTCCGTTCCCAACAGAAGCTGCGGGAGCGGGCGTGCAGACGGTGGCCTAAGGTTCCAAGGCGCAAAGCGAATGGTGGGTGCAATGGACGAGCGCACCGATCCTCTCGCGCCGCGGCCGGACGAGTTCGGCACGGTACGAACACCGCAGTTCTTCATCGCCGCCACCGCTCCGCTCCAGGAGCGACGGCCGCGTACCCAGAAGGACGGCGACACCTTCTCCATGTTCGACCATAACGGAGACGCGCTCTCGGGACCCGGCAGCCCCGAGGGCATCTATCGCCGCGACACGCGCTATCTCTCCCACTTCTTCCTGACGATCGGCGGTGAGCGGCCGCTGCTGTTAAGTTCCATGCTGCGCGACGACAATGCGCTTCTCACCTTCGATCTCACAAATCCCGACCTCTACGCGGAGGGCGGGCTCGAGCTGCAGCACGACGTCATTCACATTCGCCGTACACGGTTCTTGTGGAACGCCACCTGCTTCGAGCGGGTGAGCGTGCGCAACTACGACGAGTCCACCCGGCGGGTGCAGCTCGAACTGGCCTTCGCCGCGGATTTCGCGGATCTGTTCGAGGTGCGCGGCGCGCGGCGGGCCAGGCGAGGCAAGTTGCATACGCCGAAAGTGTCGGCGAACCGTGCCGTGCTCGCCTATACCGGGCTCGACGGTGTAGAGCGGCAGACGACGTTGCGCTTCGACCCGGCACCGAAGGAACTGACCGGCGGGCGCGCCGTCTACGAAATCGAGCTCAAGCCGCGGCAGACGCGGCAGTTCTTCGTCGAGGTGACCTGCGGCGAAAGCCCGTGGGAGATGACGCCGCGCCGGCAGTTCTTCTCCGGCCTGCGCGAGGCCCGTCGCGCCATGCGCGCAGCCGTCGGAAACGCCGCTTCGGTGACCACATCGAACGACGTCTTCAACGAGGCCGTGCGGCGGGCCGTGGCCGACCTCTACATGCTGATGACGGAGACCGAGGACGGCCCCTATCCCTATGCCGGCATTCCCTGGTTCAGCACCGTCTTCGGGCGGGATGCGCTGATCACCGCGCTCCAGACCCTCTGGCTGGACCCGGCGATCGCCCGCGGCGTGCTCAGGCATCTGGCCGCCAATCAGGCGCAGACCGAGGATCCGGCTGCCGATGCCGAGCCGGGCAAGATCCTGCATGAAGTACGCTACGGTGAGATGGCGGAATTGGGCGAGGTACCGTTCCGCCGCTATTACGGCAGTGTCGACGCCACGCCGCTCTTCGTCCTCCTTGCCGGCAGCTATCTGGAGCGCACCGACGACGTCGGGACGATCCGCGAATTGTGGCCGCATGTCGAGGCGGCGCTTGCCTGGATCACGGAATATGGCGACCGCGACGGCGACGGTTTCGTGGAGTATGGCCGGCGCACGGTGGAGGGTCTTTCCAACCAGGGCTGGAAGGACTCTTACGACGCCGTCTTCCATGCCGACGGCCGGCTCGCCGTCGGCCCCATCGCCATGGCCGAGGTGCAGGGTTATGTCTACGCCGCGTGGAAGGCGGCCGCGCAGATGGCGCAGGCGCTCGGGATTCGCGGGCGCTCGATCGAGTTCGAAGCTCAAGCCGAGCAACTGCGCGCGCAATTCGATCGGGCCTTCTTCGACGAGGAGCTGGGCACCTATGTGCTCGCGCTCGATGGCGACAAGCGCGCGTGCCGCATACGCTCCTCCAATGCCGGGCACGCGCTGTTCACCGGGATCGCATATCCCGAACGCGCCGGCTCCGTTGTGGAGACCCTGATGGACCGCACCTCCTTTTCCGGATGGGGGATCCGCACCGTCGCCACCACCGAGGCGCGCTACAACCCGATGAGCTACCACAACGGCTCCGTCTGGCCGCACGACAACGCGCTAATCGCCGCCGGGCTCGCCCGCTACGGCTTCCGCGCGGAGACGGCGCGCGTCTTCGAGGGGCTGTTTTCCGCCGCCACCTATATCGACCTGCGGCGCCTGCCGGAGCTTTTCTGCGGTTTCCCGCGCCAGCGCAGCCGCGGCCCCACCTTCTATCCCGTCGCCTGCTCGCCGCAAGCCTGGGCCGCAGTGGCCCCGCTCTCCATCCTGCAATCCTGCCTCGGCATGGCAATCGATGCGGCGCAGGGCACGCTGACTTTCCACCAGCCCATGCTGCCGGAATTCCTGGAGGAGGTGACCCTGCGCGGCATAACCCTGCCCCAGGGCCGCCTCGACGTTTCACTGCGGCAGGTCGGTTCCGAGGTGGTGGTGCATGTGCTCGAACGCGAGGGCGAGGTTGTGGTCACCACCACATATTGAGGGAAAGCTGCTCGGCAGGACGCCGGAAGGCGCAAAGGTGCACAATCCTGTCGGAAACGACAGCCTCTGGAGCGGGTGCGCTCACATTCGTTCGCTTGGCTGCTCTATCCATTTGTTTCGCCGCATTTGTGCCACGCCAAGTGATGCCACTTGGCTGCAAAATGCTCTAGCCGAGCAGCGCCTCGGCCGTGGTCTCGTTGGTGATCAGGCCGCCGATCAGGCCGCCCTTCAGGGCGATGCGGATGCCTGGCAGCTTTCTGGGACCCATGGCCGAGGCGATGACCATCGAGGTTTCCCGGCTCGGGATCGGCGCGCTCGCCACGCGCGCGTTTGTGATGCCCTCGATCAGGCGGCCTTCGCCGTCGAAGGCCCAGCCGACGATCTCCGTCAGCCCGCCTGCCGCCTGCAGCGCCCCGAGTTCCTCCTTGGTGATGAAGCCATCGAGGTAGAGCGGCGCTTCATCGTCGAGCTCGCCGATGCCGACGAAGGTCACGTCGGCCCTGGCCGCGAGATCCAGTGTCGTCCGGATCATGGGCTGGCCATGCAGGGTGGCGCGTTCCTCGCGGGAGGAGGCGATGACGGGCAGCGGCATGGGGAAGAACCGCGCCTTCACCTTGTCGGCCATGGTGAAGACCACGTTGTAATAGGCGGCCGAGCCGTCCGGTGCGATATTGCCGGTCAGCGAGACGATGCGGTGCTGGGGAGCTTCGATCGTGCTGAGCTGCTCGACGGCGGCCCGCAGCGTGCGCCCGGTGCCGATGGCGATGACCAGCGGATCGGGGCGGCGCAGCCATCGCTCGATCTCCAGCGCCGTCGCCTGGGCGACGCCCAGCGTCGCCGACGTCGAATCGGGATCGGTCGGCACCACCTCGCAGAACGTCAAGCCGTAGGTCTCGCGCAGCGCCTTCGAAAGGTCGAGGCAGCGGGCGATGGGATAGTCGATGTGGACCTTCACCAGCCCTTCCGAAACCGCCAGCGAGACCAGCCGCTGAGCCGACTGGCGCGACACGCCCAGCTTCGCGGCGATCTGGTCCTGCGTGTTGCCGGCGACGTAGTAGAGCCAGGCCGCGCGCGCGGCATCGTCCAGCTTAGCCCCATTCACGACCATTCATGTTTCTCCTGTCGACCGTTTCAGCATTTACCAGCCTGAAGACCTTTGTGGAAATAGGCCTTGACCCTTCCCGTCGGGAAGTGGTCGAAGCAAGATCCTGGCTCGCTGCGGTTTCACCGGGGTCTTCTCGTGCTACGTTCCATCGACTGGTCTGCGCCGGCTGCACTTCGCGACAAGATCATGCACTGCGAAGCCGTGCACGAGATCGGCAGCCGCAAGGCACTGCGCGACCGGCTGGAACCGGAGGACAGACGCTGCTTCGGCGATTTTCATCCCGGGGCGCCGGACGAGCCGCTGATCTTCCTCTCCGTCGCGCTGATGCGGAAGATGCCGTCGGCAATCGACGAGATCCTCAAGGAAGGCCGTGAGGTGATTCGCGCCGCGGAGGCCACGGTCGCCGTATTCTATTCCATCTCCAACTGCCGGCCCGGCCTGCGCGGCATCTCCTTCGGCAAGTTCCTGATCAAGGACGCGGCGGCGATCCTGCGCCGCGAACTGCCGCAGCTTGAAACCTTCGTCACACTGTCCCCCGTCGGCGGCTTTGCGAACTGGCTTGCCGAAGCGCACGCGGCAGGCGGACCGGCGCCACTCGACGACCGGCAGAGGGCGGCACTGGCGCTGCTGGACGATCCCGAGTGGCCGCATGATCCCGACAAGGCAGCCGCCCTGCGCCCGGCGCTCACGGCGGCCGCGGCCTTCTATCTCCTGAAAGCGCGCGATCGGCGCGGCCGGCTAAGGGACCAGGTCGCGCGCTTCCATCTCGGCAACGGCGCGCGGCTGGAGCGGATCAATTTCCTGGCCGACCGCTCGCCCAAGGCCATGCGCGAGGCGCATGGGTTGATGGTCAACTACCTCTACGACCCGGAGGGCGGCGGCGTTTTCACCGAAGATGGCGAGCCGGCGGCGCGCGGGGTGTAGGGCTCTCTAAACAACAGGGCACTACCCCTCTCTGGCAAATTCTAAGGACTTGGCCCTCTACGACCGACGCCCCTTGCCCGCGACATCGATGCGCAAGGCAAACGGCGTGCCCTCGAAGGCCTCGGCGCCGCGGCCGATCGCGCGGATCGCCTCGACCATGCGGCCCTGGCGGCCGAGAAGGTCGTCGGCGAGCGCGATGATGCGGGCATTCGGCGTGGCGGAAGGAGCAAGGCGGCGCAGCTCGCGGGCAAGTTCCATCTCGTTGTGGGCGGGCTGGAGGGCGGCGGCGATCGTGTAGGCGGCCGCTGTGGAGCGGCTGATGCCGGCAAAGCAGTGCACGACGAGCGGCGCGGCGCGGTTCCAGCCGTAGGCGAAATCGAGGAGATTTTCGACATGCGCGCGCGAGGGGGCGACCAGTTCCGGCATCTCCTCGACGATGTCGTTCATGGACAGGTGAAGGCAGCAGGAAGGATCGAGGTGGGCCGGCCGCGGCGGCTCGGCCTCGGTGGAGAGCAGCGAGACGAGGTGGCTGGCGCGCGTCGTCTCCAGGATGTCGGTCAGGCGGGAAAGGGGTGTCACATGGATCATGGCCATGTTCCTAGTCCGCGTGCCGCCAGCGGCGGAGGGACTGTGAAAGCCGGTCGAACGCATCCTCATCGCCCGGTAATCCTATGCGCAAGGCGTGCGGGTCGCCACTAAAATTGCGCACCAATATACCGTCCCGCCCGAGCGCATTGAAAAGGCTTTCAGCCTTGTGTGTGCGCAGGAAGCGGAACAGCGGCGTGCCGCCGGCAGTGGCGATCCCGCTCTCGGCCAGCAAAACGTCGAGCGCGGCGGTTCGTTTCATCAGCTTCCCACGCATTTCCGCCTGCCATTCAAGATCGGAAAGGGCCGCGCGGCCCGCCACCAACGCCGGGCCGCTGACCGCCCACGGGCCGAGCCTTGCGCGCAGGGTCTCGGCAACGGGCCGCGCGGTGATGGCGAAACCGAGGCGCAGGCCCGCGAGCCCGAAAAACTTTCCGAAGGAGCGCAGCACGACGATGCCACCCGCCTCCACGTCTCCGTCCAGCCGCTCCGCCTCGGGCCCGACATCCATGAAGGCCTCGTCCACGACGAGGAGCCCGCCCCTTTCCCGCATGTGCCCGGCAAGCGCCAGAAGATCGGCGCGGTTGGTCACGCGGCCATCCGGATTGTTCGGGTTCACCAGTATCGCAAGTTCCGCGTCGAACAGCGTGGTGAAATCCTGAACCTCTCGCACGTCGTGGCCGGCGAGCGCGGCGGCGCGCCGGTGCTCGGCATAAGTGGGCGAGAGCACGGCGGCTTTGCCCGGCGGCACGCATGCTGCAACGAGCGGCAGCAGGATCTGCGTTCCCGGTGCTGCCACGACGTTGGCGCCGGCCGGGGCGCCATAGGCGCGGGCGGCGATGTCGGCGAGGTCCCTAAGTGCTTCTTCTTCGGGAAGGCGTTCAAAGGCGCTGGCCGGAAAGTCGGGAAGCGGATAGGAGTAGGGGCTGATGCCCGTGGAAAGATCGAGCCACGGCTTCGGGGCGCCCGGGAACAGCGTCTCGGCACGCCCGAGGCTGCCGCCGTGATCGGTCACTTCACTGCCCAGGTCTTCCAGACGCGATGCCATGACCCTCATTCTAGCCTTCCTGTCGCTCGCCATCGAACGGGTGATCGGCTATCCCGACCGCCTGTTCGGCGCCATCGGCCACCCGGTCACCTGGATGGGCGGGCTGATCGGTTTTCTCGACCGCCGGCTCAACCGCGCCGAATGGCCGAAGGGCGGCCGGCGTGCGGGCGGCATGGTCGCGCTGGCGGTGCTGGTCCTGATCGCCGGCGGGATCGGCTGGCTCGTCCAGTCCTTGCTCGGCGCCGGCGCTGGGCTCCTCCTCACCGCATTGCTCGCCAGCACACTCCTCGCCCAGCGCAGCCTTGCCGCCCATGTCGAAGCCGTGGCAGAGGCGCTGGAGACGGAAGGTTTGGCGGCGGGGCGAAAAGCCGTTTCGCAGATCGTCGGGCGCGACACGGCCGAGCTCGACGAAGCGGGAATTTCCCGTGCGGCCATCGAAAGCCTGGCGGAAAACTTCTCCGACGGCGTGGTGGCGCCGGCCTTCTGGCTGGCGGCGCTGGGGTTTCCCGGCGCGCTCGTCTACAAGGCCGTCAACACCGCCGACAGTATGATCGGCCACCGCACGCCGCGTCACGAGGCCTTCGGCTGGGCCGCCGCCCGTCTCGACGATCTGGCCAACCTGCCTGCCTCGCGGCTGACCGCACTGCTCCTCGTG
>NZ_JBHSUM010000165.1:0-8761 GCF_042660605.1 Nitratireductor sp. GCM10026969 | reverse complement strand
GCGACCCGCCGCGACGGCTCTCCGCTGCCCGCCGACGACCTGCCGGCCGGTCTCGTCCTGCCCATGGGCCACAAGGGACCGGCTTTCCTGGCCTATGATAATTTCGACATCTATCTGGAATGGAACCAGTCGCTGATCTACACCCTGACCGCCGCGCATCTGGCCGCGCGCTTCGCCGGCGCTCCGCCCTTCGACCCGCGCAGCCCCGAACAGGGCCTCGCGCCGGAGATGATCAAGCAGCTCCAGCAGAAGCTCGCCGACCGCGGCCATGACGTCGGCGGCATCGACGGCATTCTCGGCTTCAACACCCGCGAAGCCGTGCGCCAGGAGCAACTGCGTCTCGGCCTGCCCGCGGACGGATGGCCGACGGCGACGCTGTTTTCGAATCTATAAGCGGGAATGGCTTAGCTGCGTCGTTGTCGCGCGAGGGCGGCGCGAGGCGCCCATCTCTCCCCTTGCGGGGCAACATCTTAGCCGAAGGCTAAGTGTTAGAAATCGCAAGTGAGGGGGCGAGCGTCGAACGTCTACAGCTCCTAATCCGCCATCGTCTCCAGGCTCGCCATTCCCTCCGGTGCCGTCCCCTCGTCGAAGGGCGTCGCCACCTCGACAAATGTGTTGGGATAAAACCCGTTGAACCGCGTCCTTAGCGCCAGCGAATAGGCGCCGATATTGCCGATCTCGATCCAGTCGCCCGTGTCCACCGTCTCCGGCAGCCAGAACGGACGCGACAGGATGTCGACGGAATCGCAGGTCGCCCCGCACACACGAAAGGGCACGATGTTGTCCGGGTCGCCGTTGCGGCTGCGGATCGCCGGGTCGGGGATGAAGCGGGCGGGAAGCGTGATCTTGCCGGTCCAGGAATCCGATAGGGAAGCCCAGATCCCGTCGTTGATATAAAGACGCCGCCCCTTGCGCAGCAGCACCCGCACGATCAGCGAAAAGGCGCGCGCCACGATCACCCGGCCGGGCTCGGCCACCAGCGGCAGGGTATCGAATCCCCACTCGGCAATGTCGCTGCGCAGCCGCGCCATCAGTTCGTCCAGCGAGGGCATCTCCGGCTTCCTGCGGTTGGGATTGTGGCCGTATTCGGCCGGAAAGCCGCCGCCGACGTCGAGCGCGGCGAGCGGTACGCCCGCCCGGCCGCGCACCCAATCGGCCGAAGCCAGGGCACGCTCGTAGATATCGGGATCCTCGATCTGGCTGCCGACATGAAAACAGATGCCGACCTTGTAGCCGTTGCGGTGAAGCCGCTTCAGGAGCTCCACCGCATTGGCCGGCCCGGCACCGAACTTCTTCGACAGTTCATAGGCCGCCTGCCCCTTGGTCTGGATGCGCACGAAGACCGTCAGCGTACCCGGATCGATGTCGAGCGCTCGAACCACGCGGGTGAGCTTCGCCACCTCGTCCTCATGATCGACGGCGATGACGCGGATGCCGTAGTCTTCCAGCGCCAGACGGATATCGGACTGCGCCTTGACCGGGTGCATATAGAGCATCTCCGCCTCAGGCGCGACGGCGCGAACGGCGGCAAACTCGGCCGGCGAGGCGACGTCGAAGGCACCCACCCCCGCCTCCGCCAGCGTCCTGAGCACCAGCTGCTCGCCATTGGTCTTGACCGCATAGGCCGTCTTGCCGGGAAACATCGCCATGAACCGCCGGGCATCCGCTTTCAGGACTTCCGGGCGAAAACAATAGACCGAATCGTCCGGCCGCATCTCCATCGCGGCGTCGCGCGCCGTCTCGAATCGCTGCATCTCGTCCTCCGGTCTGCCGGCTGCAAGGTAGTTCGTGCTCGCGCCGCTGGGAACCGGCCTTCTTTCGCATCAGTTCCGCAACGCCGGATGGCGCGCAGGAAACGGGTGTCCGCCGCAACCGCAAATGCTAAAGCTCACCTCTCGCCGGGAGGATCGCATGGCTGTGGAAACGAAGATCGGCGCGTCGGCCCCGCCGATGTCGATCAGGGACTGGACGCTCCTCGTCCTGCTCGGGGCCATCTGGGGCGGCTCCTTCTTCTTCGCCCGCATCGCCGTGGCGGAGATCGCACCGCTGGCGCTGGTCATGTTCCGCGTGTCGATCGCCGCCGCGGTGCTGCAGTTGTGGCTTCTCCTGCGCGGTCCGAGCTTCCGGCTGGCCTTCCCCTTGGCCGGCAGTTTCTTCGTCATGGCGACGCTGAACAACATCATTCCCTTCTCGCTCATCTTTCTCGGCCAGACGGAGCTCGGTGCCGGCCTCGCCTCGGTGCTGAACGCTACGACACCCTTCTGGACGGCGATCCTGGCGAACATGCTGACCCAGGACGAAAAGCTCTCCGCTGCCAAGATCACCGGCATTCTGTTCGGCATCGCCGGCACGGCGGTGATGATCGGCCCCGGCCTGATCGCCGGCCTCGGCGGCCCGATCTGGGCCAAGTTCGCGCTCATCGGCGCCTCCATCTCCTATGGCTTCGCCTTCATCTTCGCCCGGCGTTTCCGCGGGGTGCCCCCGCCGGTCGTGGCCACCGGACAGCTCACCGCCTCGACGGTGGTGATGATCCCGCTCGTCCTTCTGGTGCACGGCCCTGCCGGCCTGTTTGCGGCCAGCTTCGAAGTCTGGTCGGCCGTCATCGCGCTGGCCGTTCTGGCCACCGCGTTCGCCTACATCCTCTATTTCCGGATCATCGCCTCCGCCGGCGCCACGAACGCCTCGCTCGTCACCCTGATCGTGCCGATGAGCGCCATCCTGCTCGGCACGCTCTTCCTGGGAGAACGTCTGGAGGTCTTCGAGATCGCCGGGATGGCGCTCATCGGCCTCGGGCTCGTCACCATCGACGGGCGCCTTTTTGCCGCTGCGCCGAAGCCGTTCGGTCGGTCACATGTTAATAGAATGTGAATGCGCGCATTTAAGCAGGAATTTCAACCTGCAAGGGATCGGCGCAGCAATCCTTTTTCACATCCGTGCTGCGATGCAGCATAGAAAGCGCTTGGCAAGCGTCTGAGAAAACATAGAATCCGGCCCTCCAGTCTGTAGAGGAGGCTATCGCTTATGGGACTGACACGGCCACTCAACGCGCTCGTGATCTGTGCCGCCTTCGGCATAGTCGGTGCACTGATCATAGGAGTCCTTCCGTAAGCAGAACAGATGGCACAGCCAGATAGCAGACGAGGAAAGGCCGGGGAAACCCGGCCTTTCTGTTGAGTGGGCCGTCAGGCGGCGGCGGGACGCGCATTCGACCGCTCGGCCGACGGCCTGATGCCGATCAGATGGCAGATGGCGAAGGGAAGATCCGCCCGGTTCATGGTGTAGAAGTGGAAATCCTCCACCCCGCGTTCGATGAGGTCGAGCACCTGCTCGGCGGCAACGGCCGCGGCGACGAGCTGATGGGTGACGGGGTCGTCCTCGAGCCCCTCGAAGCGCTCGGCCAGCCACGCCGGCACATGCGCCCCGCAGCCGCCGGCAAAGCGCACCATCTGCGCGAAATTGTGAATGGGCAGGATGCCCGGCACGATTGGGATGTAAATGCCGGCCCGGCGCGCCCGCTCCACGTAGCGCTCGTAAACGTCGTTGTCGAAGAAGAACTGGGTGATGGCGCGGGTCGCGCCGTTGTCCACCTTGCGCTTCAGCATCTCGATGTCGGTGGCGAAATCCGGGCTCTCGGGATGCTTTTCCGGATAGGCGGAGACCGAGATGTCGAAATCGCCCCGGCGCGCCAGCGCCTCCACCAGCTCGGCGCCGTTGGTGTAGCCCCCCGGATGCGGCCTGTAGGCGGCGCCCACCCCTTCCGCGGGATCGCCCCTCAGCGCCACGAAGCGCTTCACGCCCATCTCCGCGAATTCGCCGATCACGGTGTCCACCGCCTCGCGGTCCGCATCGACACAGGTCAGATGCGCGGCCGCCGTGAGCGGCGTCTCCTCCAGGATGCGCCGCACGGTGCGCGCCGTGCGCTCGCGCGTCGAGCCGCCGGCGCCGTAGGTCACGGAAACGAAGGCGGGCTCGAGCGGTCCCAGCCGGGTCACCGTTTCCCACAGACGTTCCTCCATCGCGTCCGTCTTCGGCGGAAAGAACTCGAAGGAAACGCGGAGCTTGGCGCCGTTTTCGGTTCGGCGGGAGAACCGGTACTGGGACATCATGCAATCTCCTCGTGCGCCTGGGTTTCCGCATCGCCGCCGGCGACCAGGATGCGCCGGTCGCGCGCCAGCCATACCTTGACGGTAAGGCCATCGGCGGCTTCGCCCTTGGGCGTAAAACCACGGATATTCGAGATTTCCAGATCCGCCTCGGCAAACCAGTCCAGCATCTGACGGTCCGCGAAACCGAGACGCAGATGCGCATGCTCCTCGCGCAGGAATTCGTGACTGTGCGGGGCGAAATCCACGATCAAAAGCCGCCCGCCCGGCCTGAGCAGCCGCGCCGCCTCACGAATGGCCGCCGCCGGATCGTCCAGGTAATGCAGCACCAGATGGATGGTGACCAGATCGTGCATGTCGCGCTCGACCGGCGGCGCGTACACGTCGCCGAGGCGCACCTGCGCGTTTGTCACGCCGGCCCGTTCCAGATTGGCCCGCGCAACCGCGAGCATTTCGCGCGAGCGGTCGATGCCGACGCCGCGCCGGTAAAGCGGAGCGAAAAGCTCGAGGAGGCGGCCGGTGCCGGTGCCCAGGTCCACCATGGACTGGATCCGGCCCTCGCCCACCAGTTCCTTCAGTCCCGCCTCCACTGCCGCGTCCGGAACGTGCAATGAGCGGATCTGATCCCAGCTCGCCGCGTTCTTGTCGAAATACTCCGCCGCCCGCTCCTGGCGCCGCTGCCTGATCGCCTCCAGCCGCTCGAAATCCCGGTCGGAGGCCGGGTCCATGGGATCGATACGCGCGACCACGCCATCGACGAACTCGCGCGCCGCCGCCTCCTCCGACAGACGGAAGAGCGCCCAGGAGCCCTCCTGGTGACGCGCGATGAGGCCCGCATCGAGCAGCAGCTTGAGATGACGCGAGACGCGCGGCTGCGACTGGCCGAGAATCTCGGTAAGGTCGGAAACCGTCAGGTCCGTCCGGGACAAGAGCGCCAGAATACGCAACCGGCTCGGCTCGGCCGCCGCCTTCAGAATATCCACCATCGCCTCGAGCCGGATCGCTGGACCTGTTTGCATGTATCACCCCCGAAAAGACATAAAGATATGTTTATATGAATTTCCGCCTTGTGGCAAGGGCACCCCTTGCTGCAATGGCGATACCGCGTCAGTTTCGGGGCGAAGGCAAACGGGAGTTGCGGTATGAGAGTTTCGACAGCCCGGCAGCGCGCGGTGGACAAGGCGCTCGGCGTGCTCCTTCCCTATGCGCCCTATGCCGACACGAAAAAGATCCGCGCCCTCGCCAACGACCGGAAATTGCGCACCCTGCCCGCTTCCGTGGCGGTCTGGCTCGCCACGATCACCCATGTGCGCCACGAGTACAGCGAATACGACGCGCTCCTGACCGAGGGCTACGACCGCGAGGCGGCGCGCTTTTTCGTCCTCGACCAGATCAACGCCGTGCTGACCGGCTGGCGCGCCACGCGGCTGCTCGAACCGGACGAGGACGAGATCTAGGGCATTTTGCAGCCAAGTGGAATCACTTGGCGTGTTGCCCCGCAAGGCGAGGGCGCAAAGGGGCGCCGGAAGTTCCTCTGCGGCTACCGCCGCTGCTCCCGCACAATCGCCCCTTTTCCGCGGCGGCGGAACGGAAAGGCCAGAAGCCTGAACAGGCCGAACCCCACAAGAAGGCCCGAAGCCGTCCAGGCAAGGCCGTGCGGCGTCAGCGGCACCGCCGGCTCGAAGTCGTCCATGGCCCCTTTCAGCACCCGCCCGTCGGGGTCCACCAGAACCGCCATCGGGCGCAGGAAGTCCGGCAGTTCGACCAGCCGGGCAGCCTGGCGCTCCAGGTGCTCGAACCGGGCGATAACCACCCGGATCGATTGCCCGCGGTCCCGCAGGAACGGCACCTCCGCGCCGTCATAGACCGCCAGCGCCTCCTCGCGGTCCAGTGCGTGGCGTGCCGCGTCCGCTTCGAAGTCCGCGACCACCTGCCTCAACTCCTCCAGCGCGCCGTTCAGCCGCTGCCGGTACTGCTGTGCCAATTCCGGCGCCTGCGACGCCGCGATCCCGCCGGTCAGAGAAGCCAGCAGCGCGAGCATCCGCCCAGCCTTCATCATGCGGGAAAGCGCCTTCCTGCCGGCGCGCGCCGACGGTCGGCAAGCGAGGCACTCAAAGGGTCCCGTTGAACGTGTCGCAATCCGTCACCCGTCCGCTCTCGAGCCCCCGCGCAAACCACGTCTTCCGCTGTTCGGACGTGCCGTGGTTGAAGCTTTCCGGCACCACATGACCCTGCGTGCGCCGCTGCAGCGTGTCGTCGCCGATCTGATTGGCCGCGTTCAGCGCCTCCTCGACGTCGCCTCGCTCCAGAAGGCCCTTTTGCGCCGTGTAGTACGCCCAGATGCCGGCGAAGCAGTCCGCCTGCAGTTCCACCCGGACCGACATCGCGTTGGCCTCCGCCTGGCTCATGCCGCGCCGCATCTCGTTGAAGCGCGGCAGGATGCCGATCAGGTTCTGCACGTGATGGCCCACCTCGTGCGCCACCACATAGGCCTGCGCGAAATCGCCGGCCGCGCCGAAGCGCCTGGCCAGCTCGTCGAAGAAGTCGAGGTCGAGATAGACCTTCCTGTCGCCGGGACAGTAAAACGGCCCGCTCGCCGAGGAGGCGAAGCCGCAGGCCGAACCGACCTGGCCGCCGAACAGCACGAGGACAGGCTCCTGGTAGGTCTCGCCCTGCGCGCTGAAAATGTCGTGCCAGACATCCTCCGTCTCGGCCAGCACGACGCCCACGAAGCGGCGCATCTCGTCGTTTGCCGCGCTCCGCTCCACCGTCGGGCCGCCCGATTGCGGCCCTTCCGCCAGCATCTCCAGCGGATCGATGCCGATCGCGCGCAGGCCGAAGAAGAGAACGACGAGGATGATGATGGTCGATAGCGACAGCCCGCCGCCCGACCGGCCTCCCGGCAGGCGGATGGGAACGCCGCGGCCCATCCGTCGGGGAAAGGGGCTGCGCGCCCCGCGCCGATCCTCGATATTGCTGCTTTGACGACGGCCTTTCCAGCGCATCGATATTCCATGCTCTCGTTACCGCCCCCGCGGCGGAAGCGGAGGTTAGCTCAATCGCTGCGCGAAGTCATGCCGGACGTTGCGCGGCGGAAAGCCAGCGGAACGCCCGCTTCAGCTCCGCCGCACCGTCGTGCGCATACCAGCGTCCATGCGCGATGATCACGCGCTCCGGGTTCCACGCGATCATTCTGTCGACCGCGGCCTTCAACTGCGGCCGCTGCTTGGAGAAGGTCAGGCGCATGTCGCGCGGCATCATGCCGTCGGGATCGAGAACGCCGCCGGCCCTGGCGAGCCAGCGCCACGCCCAGGCGAGTTTCTTCGGCTCGAAGTTCTCGATGAAATCCGTGAGCACCAGGGTGCGGCTTTCCGGATGGAAGAACGCCACCTCGGTCATGAAGCCGCCTTCCACCGGCAGCGTCAGGAGATGATCGTCCCATGGATAGCCTCTTTCCGCCGAAAGCTCCCGGGCAGCGAAGTCGATTCTGCCACCCGCCTGCTCGCGGATGCGCGGCGCAAGCCACACATCCGCCTCCGGATATGCCGTGCGCCACTCGGGAATCCACCAATAGTGGATGCGGTTCGGCCCGATGATATGGCGCACCTTGCCGATCTCGGCGATCTCCGCCTTGAGACCGCCCGTCAGCGGTGTCGGCGAATGGACGAAGAGATCCCCATCGCCAAACCGGATGATCGTCATCCGCGTCGAAAACGGCATCTTCGGCCAGGGCATGCCGAAGCGGATGGAAGGCCCGTCGACGATCCAGACGTTCTGGGCGACGGGCTTCAATGTGTTGAGCGGCGGATACGTCACCCTGTCTCGTGCATCGGCCATGGGCCTTTGTGTAGCAGAGGCCGGTGTAGAGAAGGTTACGCGCGCACAGCCGTGGTCCTGCCGTCCCGCTGCCGGCTTGCCGCCAGCACCACGAGAGCGATCAGCGGAAAAAACGCCGCGACGAGCCCGAGATCGGTGGCGTCGCCGAATTCCAGCACGCGCCCGCCGATGAACGTGCCGAAACCGATTCCGAAATAGATCGCCGAGGCGTTGAGCGCCAGCGTCAGATGCGCCACGTCGGGAGCCGCCGCCACCAGGCGGCTGGCCTGGGCCGGCGGAAAGGTCCAGCCGACGACGCCCCACGGCACCATCAGCCCGACGACCAGCGGACCGGCGACGGCGTCCGGAACGAATTTCGTGACGAGGGCGAAAGTGGCCGAGAAGGCGATGGCGCAGAACATCGAGAAGACGACCACCCGCCTCGCGCCCAGCCGGTCCGCCAGTCTCCCGCTCGCATAGTTGCCGGCGATCGCGCCCGCGCCGAAGGCGAGCAGCATGACCGGAAGGATGCCGTGCGGCAGCCCCGCCCCCTCCGTTGCGATCGGCCCCAGATAAGAGACGATCACGAAGGCGCCGGACAGATACAGGAACGTCACGAGCACCGCCGGAAGGACACCCGGCCGCCGGACCACCAGAAGCCGCTCGGCAAGCGTGGAAGGTGCGGCCGCGAGATCGCGCGGCAGGCGCAGCCAAAGGGCAGCCAGACAGAATGCAGCGACCAGCGCGAGCGCTCCGAACGTGCCGCGCCAGCCCAGCAGATGCGCGAGTAGCGATCCGGCCGGCGCCCCCAATGCCACGGCGAAGGTCGTCCCGCCGACCAC
>NZ_JBHSUM010000164.1:0-8821 GCF_042660605.1 Nitratireductor sp. GCM10026969 | reverse complement strand
GCCCGTCGGGCCGACGCGCCGCCACGCTCACCGCGTCCGCCGCGTCCGCGCCGGCCTTCGGAGGGAGCGGCCACTTCCTGTTCCGTCGGCACGTTCTGGTTCATCGCCCTGTCCTCGATGCATGGGTCGCACGTCCACCCTGTTGCGGGCGACATGCCTCTCATCCGCATCGTATTCACACAGGCGGCTGCGAACGTTCCGCGAGCGCCAGACCGTGTCGCATTGAGAGCGGGCACCGGTCGACGGACGGCGCTCACCGGCGATCGCCGGTCGTCCAGCCATCGTCGCCTGCCCAATCGGCCTCGTTCGAGACCGCGCTGTTCGTGCGCGGGTCAAGGCCATGTTTCAAGAGCTGAACTTCCAACCGCAACCGCTCCAGCTCGAGCTGATACAGGCGGTCGCAATCGAGCCGTTTCGGCTTTCTGCCGAGGGGAACGACGACGCGCCCATAGGCCGAAAGCGTCTGCGAGGAGGAACCGTCCAGTCCGCCTCCGATAACACCGGAATCCACATAGGCGCCGGATCCGGACATCGACGAGCGGCATGTCGTACCGTCGGCCGCGCGAATCTCGTCGAAACCATGCGGCATCACGACACCCGGCAGGCTCACCCCTGTCTGTTTCTGGTTGATGATGTACTGGTCGTCGGCCCGGGCAAGCGGGCACGCCAGCAGGCCCGTCAAGAAGGCCAGGCTCAACGCAGCCGCCGGGCGATGAAACGTCCGCATATCTGTGCCTTTATCCTGGTTTTCTGACGTGGAAACGGAACACTTTCGGTGCACACCCGGACACGCCGTTGCGCGGCACCCTCGAAACCCACCACGACGAGCACGGGCCGCGAGGCCTTACCGCCGAGCATGAGCCGCCGCGGGGATACCTTGGCGGCCACAGGACGGAAATCCTGGTCATAGACCCGCACTTCCACCTGGATGCGGTGCTGGTAGGGATTGTAGGGCCTGACCCGCACGGCAAATTCGTCGCTGAAGCTGGTGACCTCGCCGCGCATCGGCGTCATTGCCTGCGCATCAGCCGCCGAGGCGCCCCCCAACACGGCGAGCGCCGCAATCAGCCCTTTCGCCATGCTCCCCGCAGCCATCCATTCACTCGCAGGTGACGGTGACTTCGGCAACATAGCTTCCAGCCGGGAAGGCGCCAGCGGACTTGGTAGCCGTGAGATCGACGTCGAGGTTTGTAAGCCCGAGGCCGAGCACCGAGGTCACCGAGCCGACAACATCCGTAAGCGAGGTTACGCCACTTGCACTGTAGCTCGACGCGAAAGTGACGGAATCGTCGCCGCCGGCCGGCGCCGAGACAAAGGCCACCGGTGCACTGGTGGAGACTTCATAGCCGGCCGCGGTCGTCAGGATGGTCGCCGTGCCCGAAGCCCCGCCTGCCTCGAGCGAGCTCAATTCGGTGTAGTCGGCGCTCGCCGTCATGACGCCGGGCGTTCCAATGGTGATGAGGCACGTCGAAAGAACGGAGGCATTGAAGAGAACCGTTCCGTCCGCGGCAAGGCCGGGCAGCGTCGAAGCGGCCAGAGCGGTGGCTGCGACAAGGGATTTCGTCAGATATCTCATGAAACTTCTCCGTAGACCAATATTCCAACCCGGACAGCATATCGGAAAGCATGAGCTCGTTCCTGTTAAATAAATCTAAAGTTGCATATTCAAATCTTCCTGGTGAATTTTCAAAGGGTAATCCCCTTCGCTCTCCCAAAAAAATTACCGGAATGCACGCAAAGGTGGTATATACGAAGGAAGCTTCATGGTCAGCCAATCCGCCCGTATCAGTCGCTTTCCTTTTGCATCACGTCGCAATTCGGCCATGGAAGACGCCAAAAGACCGATTATGTCTAGACTCACCAGGGTCGCGAACGGATTGCTGACCGCAGGACGGCAGGAGCCAGCAAATGTCCGATGAAGAAATCGTTCTTTCCGAACTTCCCGATGACGAGCTCGTGCAGCAGATGCACGACGACCTTTACGACGGCCTGAAGGAGGAGATCGAGGAAGGCACGCGCATCCTGCTCGACCGCGGCTGGGCACCCTACGAGGTTCTTACCCAGGCGCTTGTGGAGGGCATGCGCATCGTCGGCGAGGATTTCCGTGACGGTATCCTGTTTGTGCCGGAGGTGCTTCTTTCCGCCAACGCGATGAAGTCCGGCATGAACATCCTGCGCCCATTGCTCGCCGAGACCGGCGCGCCCAAGCAGGGCAAGATGGTGATCGGCACCGTCAAGGGCGACATTCACGACATCGGCAAGAATCTCGTCGGCATGATGATGGAAGGCGCCGGTTTCGACGTCGTCGATCTGGGCATCAACAACCCCGTCGAGAACTATCTGGCCGCGATCGAGGAACACCAGCCCGACATCATCGGCATGTCGGCGCTGCTGACGACCACGATGCCCTACATGAAGGTCGTCATCGACACGATGAAGGAAAAGGGCATCCGTGACGATTACATCGTGCTCGTGGGCGGTGCGCCGCTGAACGAGGAGTTCGGCAAGGCCGTCGGCGCGGACGCTTACTGCCGGGATGCGGCGGTTGCCGTTGAGACCGCCAAGGAGTTCATGAAGCGCAAGCACAATGTGGGCGCCTCAGCCTGAAGAGGCTGCCACCTCCCTTCGCGACCCGGCGCCCTGGATCCTGGGTGGGTTTCGCTCAATAGGAGTTCGCGGAACCGGCAACGTTTTCGCCGGCATCCTGGGTAGCATCGACCACGTTGGCCGTGTCCTGCCCGACACCGCGAATCGTATTGGCGCATCCTGCCGTCAGGCCGATGACGGCGATCAGGACGACGAGGCGTGATAAAATCGTCGCGAGCATGCGTGCCTCTCCCTTGTTGTGCGCACGAATCGCGCAGAAAGGAACATGTTTGACACCCCTGAAACGCACGCGGGCTGAAAAGGTTCTGGTCGTGGCTTGCGGCATGATTGCGCGCGAGGTGCTGGCCGTGCGCGAGCGCCTGGGGTTCGACCATCTGGAGCTTACCTGCCTGCCGGCGGCGTTTCACTACCGCCCCGATCGCATCGCCCCCGCACTCGACGCGGCGATCGAGAAGGCCCGAGGGGAAGGCTATCGCCGCATCTTCGTCGGATATGCCGATTGCGGGTCGGGCGGCGCGGTCGACCGTGTCTGCGAGAAACACGGCGTCGAGCGCATCGCGGGCCCGCACTGCTTTGCCTTCTACCAGGGTCTGGACGCTTTCGAGGCGATCGGCGAGGACGACATGCTGGCCTTCTACATGACCGATTTCCTGTGCCGCCAGTTCGATGCGTTCTTTCTCAAGCCCCTTGGCCTCGACCGCCATCCGGAACTGATCGCGGATTTCTTCGGCAATTACGAAAAGCTGGTCTATCTCGCGCAAACAAACGATCCGGAACTCGAGAAGGTCGCGCGCAATGCAGCCGGGCTCCTGAGCCTTTCCTACGAACGACGCTTTACCGGCTATGGCGACCTGACCGCCGCGCTTGCAAAGGCCGCGAGCACTGCGCCGGCGGCTTAGCGCCACCATAAAAACGCTTCAATCAACGGCTGGTATTGGGAGCATGAAGATGCTCCTTGCCTGCGCTGCCTTCTCCACCAAGACGGTCGCTGCACCGCTTCCGGCTTTGGCGGCCATTCGCAAGACCCGCCGGCCCCGGCTTGCCCGGCCTGTCACGAAAGCTTAATTGCAGCCGGACAATATGTTTTGCAGGATGTTTTGCAGGCAAACAGTGTGTCGGCGCGACAGGACCACGGTAACGTGAAGGCGGAGAATACGGGATTGGAAGCGCTGTCGGGCCGGCCCACCGCGGACAATCCGCCACGCCGCCTGTCCACCGTCTTCGAAGAGCTGGCCCGCAATGCCGATAGGCCGGTCACGGTCGAGCAGTTCCGCCAGGCGCTCGGCGACCGCAGCTTTGCCGCGCTTCTTGTCTTCTTCTCCTGTCTCAACCTTTTACCCCTGCCCCCTGGCAGCACGCTGGTGCTGGGCATTCCGCTTCTTCTGCTGTCGGTTCAGATGGTGTTCGGGCGCCGCGCCGCCTGGCTACCGAAGTTCGTTTTGAGGAAATCGATCGCCGCTGACAGTTTCCGCCATTTCACCAAACGGTTCATTCCGCGGCTGAAATGGGCGGAGCGCTTCATCCGCCCGCGCTATTGGCCGTTCGCCCGCAGCCACGCCGACCGCATCATCGGGTCGATCGCGCTTATCCTGTCGATCGCCGTCACGCTCCCCATTCCGCTCGGCAACTGGTTCCCGGCATTCTCCTGTGCCCTCGTTGGCCTGGCGCTTTCCGAGCGCGACGGCGTGCTCTTGTCCATCGCCGTCGTGAGCGGCGCCTTGTCCCTGGCCGTCATCGCCGTTGTCGTGGGGGCAGCCAGCCTCCTGGCCGGCGTGCTGATCCACTAACGACCCGCCCCCCGTGTCATGCGGCGTCGCTTTTGAAAGCGCGCGCGTCGTCACGCAGCAAGCGGGTCTTCGACGCTTGCGGCAATGCTCGAAAAACCGAAGAGGCAAGAGGCACGATGGCCGATCTGATCGTGGTTTACTGGCGTGACATTCCCGCCCAGGTGATCGTCAGGAAAGGACGCAAGGCGGCCAAGCGCGAGCTGCCCTTGCGCTTCACAGAGGCGATCGACATGTGTGCCATGCGCGTGGGCGCGCGTGATACCGATGCCTATCTGGCCGAATGGCGGCGTGGCGATCCGGAGCCCGTCGGCGACGACCTGGAAGCCGAGGCCGACATGGCCCTTCGGACCATCGAACAAGCGTTTCCCGACGAGCGTCTGAAGGCGCTGGTCAAGGCAGGCGGACATGCAAAAGGGTAATGGCAAGCCGAATTCCGTAAGGAAGCGCGTCACCCAAGCGACGCTGGTGAGAAAGGCGCGCGCGCTCCTGGCCTATAAGCCCTGGGGTGTTTCGCCCCAACGCCGCGTCCAGCGGCGTTACACCATGCGGCTGTGGTCGGTGCGCCACGCCCGCTTTCTGGAATGGTTCTACGCACGCTTCGCCGATCTTTTCCTGGCCCTTCATCCGTTGTGGCAGGCGATTGGCTATCGGCGCGCCGAAAAGCCGGTGAAACTCGTCGAACGGCAGGTGAAGGGTCTCATGTTCGACTGCCGCATGTGCGGACAGTGCATCCTCTCCTCCACCGGCATGTCCTGTCCCATGAATTGTCCCAAGCAGCTCAGAAACGGGCCCTGCGGCGGTGTGCGCGCAAACGGCAATTGCGAGGTCGAACCCGACATGCCCTGCGTCTGGGTGAAGGCCTGGGAAGGCGCCCAGCGCATGCGCAACCAAGATGCCATCCTGACCGTGCAGAAGCCCGTCGACCAGTCGCTCCGAGAAACGTCCGCCTGGCTGCGCGTCACTGCACTCGCCGCCGCCGAACGGGAAAAGGCGAAGGAGGTCCGATGAACCACCGCCCGCCCCATCCCGACGAGAACCCGCACGGCATCGACCTGCCGCTCGATCCCTTGCCCGGTCACGTCTCGCGCGGCCGGCTGGAACGCATCCTGAGGCGCGGCGAGTTCGCCGTCACGGCAGAGCTCAACCCGCCCGATAGCGCCCACGCGCAGGACGTCTATGAGCGCGCGGCCGTCTTCGACGGCTGGGTGGACGGCATCAACGCCGTCGACGCGTCCGGCGCCAACTGCCACATGTCGTCGATGGGCATCTGCGCGCTGCTCACGCGCATGGGCCACGCGGCGATCATGCAGATCGCCTGCCGCGACCGCAACCGCATCGCCATCCAGGGCGATGTGCTGGGCGCGGCGGCCATGGGAGTCAGCAATATCCTGTGCCTGACGGGAGATGGCGTGCAGGCCGGCGACCAGCCAGGCGCGAAACCGGTTTTCGATCTCGACTCCATGTCCTTGCTGGAGACCGTGCGCACCATGCGCGACGAGGAAAAATTTCTCTCCGGCCGCAAGCTCACCGCCGCGCCGGCGGTCTTCATGGGCGCCGCCATCAACCCCTTCGCCCCGCCCTTCGACTTCCGCCCCCTGCGGCTGGCCAAGAAGATCGCCGCCGGTGCGCAGTTCGTGCAGAGCCAGTACTGCTTCGATGTACCGATGCTGAAGGACTACATGAAGCGCGTGCGCGACCTGGGCCTCGACGAGCAATGCTTCATTCTGGTCGGCGTCGGCCCCCTCGCCTCGGCCAAGGCGGCGCGCTGGATCCGCAACAACGTGCCCGGCGTGCATATCCCCGATTCCGTCATCGCGCGGCTCGACGGCGCGAAGGACCAGAAGGCGGAAGGAAAACGCCTGTGCATCGACATCATCAACGAGGTGAAGGAGATCGACGGCGTTTCCGGGGTCCACGTCATGGCCTACCGCCAGGAGGAATATGTGGCGGAGATCGTGCACGAGTCCGGCGTGCTGAAGGGCCGCCGTCCCTGGAAGCGCGAGCCGGGCCTCGACGACGCGCTGGTGGCCGACCGCCTCGAGCACATTCTCGAAACGCCGAGCGAGAAGCCGGTCGACATGGTGAAGGATGCGACGAACTGAGGGCGTGGGAATGGGGCAACAGGAGTAAAACGCACGAGGACCGGAGATCCGGACGCGAAAGCAGGCGACCAGCCGCCTACTCCCTTGTTGCCCTATTCCCTCCTTCTTGAAACACATGAGATAACCATATAAAGAAGTCTTTATATCCTTTGGAGGACTGCGCATGACCCGCACCATCGTCGCCTCTGCGACCCGGGAAGTCATCATCGGCTTCGACCAGCCTTTTTGCGTCATCGGCGAACGCATCAATCCGACCGGCCGCAAGAAGCTCGCCGCCGAGATGGTGGCCGGCAACTTCGAGACGGTGAAAAAGGACGCCCTCGACCAGGTGGCCGCAGGCGCGACCATGCTCGACGTCAATGCCGGCGTGACGGCGGTTGATCCGAACGCCACCGAGCCCGCTCTTCTCGTCCAGACGCTCGAGATCGTGCAGGGTCTGGTCGATGTTCCCCTTTCCATCGATTCTTCCGTGTCGGCGGCCATCGAGGCGGCGCTTCAGGTGGCCAAGGGCCGCCCGCTGATCAATTCGGTGACCGGCGAGGAGGAGAAGCTGGAAGCCATCCTGCCGCTCATCAAGAAATACGACGTCCCGGTGGTCGCGATCTCCAACGACGAGACCGGCATTTCCGAAGACCCGGACGTGCGCTTCGAGGTGGCGAGAAAGATCGTCCAGCGCGCCGCCGACTACGGCATTCCCGCCCGCGACATCGTGGTCGACCCGCTGGTCATGCCGATCGGCGCGATGGGCACAGCGGGCAAACAGGTCTTTGCGCTTCTGCGTCGCCTGCGCGAAGAGCTGAAGGTCAACACGACCTGCGGCCTTTCCAACATCTCCTTCGGCCTGCCGCATCGCCACGGCATCAATGCCGGCTTCATTCCCATGGTCATCGGCGCCGGCATGACCAGCGCCATCATGAACCCCTGCCGGCCGCAGGAAATGGAAGCCGTGCGCGCGGCCAACGTGCTGAACGGCACGGATCCCAATTGCTACAACTGGATCATGACCTACAAGGACCACCAGCCTGCTGCCGGGAACTCCGGGGCCCCGGGGGAGTCTTCCAATGGAAACGGTCAAGCCGCCCTCGCCGGCCGCCGTCGCGGCGGCCGCGAAGCGCGCATGGCGCGGACGGGACGGTAAGGCAAACCAGGAGATAGGCCGGCCCTGTCGCCCCTCGGGCGCGACAGGGTGCCGCCCGAGGCAAGGAATCCCACCTCCCATGAATGCCCCGCCCAACATAACCGAGCACCTCGTGCTCTTCATGCCGTCGGGCAAGCGCGGGCGTTTTGCCAAGGGCACGACGATCCTCGATGCCGCGCGCCAGCTCGGCGTCTATGTGGAAAGCGTGTGCGGCGGGCGGGCGACCTGCGGGCGCTGCCAGATCGAGGTGCAGGAGGGGCATTTCGCCAAGCACAAGATCTCCTCCTCCAGAGACAGCATCTCAGCCGTCGGCCCCAAGGAAGCGCGCTACGCCGAAAAACGCGCGCTTCCCGCCGGGCGGCGCCTGTCCTGCTCCGCCACCATCGAAGGCGACCTCGTCGTCGACGTACCCCAGGATGCGATCGTCAACGCGCAGGTCGTGCGCAAGGACGCCGACGCACGCGTCATCGAGCGCTATCCCGCAGTTCAGCTTTGCTATGTCGAGGTGGACGAGCCCGACATGCACAAGCCACTGGGCGACCTTGACCGACTCAAGGCGGCGCTGCACCGCGAATGGGGCTTTGCGCGGCTGGAGGCCGACACGCACCTCCTCGGCGACGTCCAGTCCATCCTGCGCCAGGGCGAATGGGCCGTCACCGCCGCGATCCATCACGACGAGGAGGGCGACGCCGCACGCATCATCGCGCTCTGGCCAGGACTGAAGAACGAGGCCTACGGGATCGCCTGCGATATCGGCTCCACCACCATCGCCATGCATCTGGTTTCCCTGCTTTCAGGTCGCGTGGTGGCCTCGGCCGGCGCGTCGAACCCGCAGATCCGCTTCGGCGAAGACCTCATGAGCCGCGTCTCCTACGTGATGATGAACCCGGACGGGCGGCAGGCCATGACCAAGGCCGTGCGCCAGGAAGTCTCGAAACTGGTCGACAAGGTGGTCGCCGAGGGCAAGATCCAGCGCGCCGATATCCTCGATGCCGTCTTCGTCGGCAATCCGATCATGCATCACCTGTTTCTGGGCATCGATCCTTCGGAGCTCGGCGGTGCGCCCTTTGCGCTCGCCGTCTCCGGCGCGGTCAACGCCAGGGCCGGCGAACTGCGCCTGGCGCTCAACCCCGGCGCCCGGACCTACATCCTGCCCTGCATCGCCGGCCATGTCGGCGCTGATGCCG
>NZ_JBHSUM010000163.1:0-8882 GCF_042660605.1 Nitratireductor sp. GCM10026969 | reverse complement strand
ACCTGCCTCGCGCAGCACATAGGCGCCGCGGGCCGACAAATTGCCGTTGCCGCCGTCCGGGCGCACCGCCGGCAGGCCCTGGCGCGACAGCACGAGCACGCTCGGCCGGGCTTCGCTCCTGAGCGCCAGTTCCCAGCACTCGGCCGTCTCGACGATATCGGCGGGCCGGAAGACGTTCAGGTTCGGCGTCGCCCTGAGCATCGCCAGGTGCTCGACAGGCTGGTGCGTCGGTCCGTCCTCGCCGAGGCCGATGGAATCGTGCGTCATTACGTAGATTACGCGCTGGCGCATCAGGGCCGACAGGCGCATCGCGCCGCGCGCATAGTCGGCAAAGCACACGAACGTGCCGCCATAGGGGATGAGCCCGCCATGGAGCGCGATGCCATTCATGGCCGCGGCCATGGCGTGCTCGCGAATGCCGTAATGGATGTATCGGCCCGAATAGTCACCCGGCGCGACGGAGCGCATGCCCTTGGTCACCGTCAGGTTCGAATGGGTGAGGTCGGCCGAGCCGCCGACAGTCAGGTCGGTCGCCTCGTTGATGACCGAAAGCACCATCTCGGAAGCCTTGCGTGTCGCCACCTTGGTGGCCTTCTGCGCATGGTCGGCCCGGAAGGCGCGAATGACCTCGAACACGGATTCGGGCAGGGCGCCGGCGATAGCCTTGGAGAAGGCTGCGCGAGACGGGGAGGCGGCAAGCCTGCCCTCCCATGCCTCGCGCGCCTTCTTGCCGCGCACTCCCACCTCACGCCAAGTGGTGATGATTTCCTGCGGCACGACGAAGGGCGGGTACGGCCAGCCGATGTTCTCGCGCGTGGCGGCGACCTCGTCCTCGCCCAGCGGCGCGCCGTGGGTCTTTTCCGAGCCCTCCAGGTTGGGGGCGCCCTTGCCGATAATGGTGCGGCAGGCGATCAGGGACGGACGGTCGTCCGCCCTGGCGCGCTCGATGGCGGCGGCGACGGCTTGGCTGTCGTGGCCATCCACCGTCTGAATTTGCCAGCCAGCGGCGGCGAACCGCGCCGGCTGGTCCATCGATGTCGACAGGGAAGTGGGGCCATCGATGGAAATTGAGTTGTCGTCCCAGAAAACGATCAGCCGGCTAAGCCGGAGATGTCCGGCGAGGTCTATGGCCTCGTGGCTGATCCCTTCCTGCAGGCAGCCGTCACCGGCGACCACATAGGTGTCGTGGTCGACCAGATCGGCGCCGAAGCGTGCGGCCATCATGCGCTCGGCAAGCGCCATGCCGACGGCGGTCGCGATCCCCTGGCCGAGCGGGCCGGTGGTCGTCTCGATGCCCAGCGCATGGCCGTATTCGGGATGGCCGGCCGTACGGCTGCCGAGCTGGCGGAAGCGCTGCAGCTCCTCTACCGGCATGTCCTGATAGCCGATGAGATGATGCAGCGCGTATTGCAGCATCGAGCCGTGGCCGGCCGACAGCACGAAGCGGTCGCGGTCCGGCCAGTCCGGGCGGGCCGGGTCGAGCTTGATGAAGCGGGTGAAGAGCACGGTCGCCACATCCGCCATGCCCATCGGCATGCCGGGATGGCCGGACTTCGCCTTCTGGACGCTGTCCATCGCAAGCGCGCGGATCGCGTTGGCCATGTCGCGCTCGGAAACGGCAGCGGAGGCGGCGGTCTGGACGGCTGCTTGATGGGTCATCGTCTCCTCCTCAGGACACGCGCCTCTGGCGCTCGATCAGTTGCAGGATGTGGGGCGTGAGGATGAGCTGCATCGCCAGATCCAGCTTGTTGCCCGGCACGACGATGGAGTTCGCCCGCGACATGAAGGAGTCGTGGATCATGGAGAGCAGATACGGGAAATCGATGCCGCGCGGGTTGGCGAAACGGATGACGAGCATCGACTCGTCCGGCGTCGGGATCCAGCGCGCGATGAAGGGGTTCGACGTGTCGACGATCGGCACGCGCTGGAAATTGATGTCGGTCTCGGTGAATTGCGGCGTGATGTAGCGGACATAGTCCGGCATGCGCCGCAGGATCAGGTCCATCACCGCCTCGACGGAATAGCCGCGCGCTTCCCGGTCGCGATGGATCTTCTGGATCCATTCCAGATTGATCACCGGCACGACGCCGATCTTCAGGTCGCAATACTTGGCGAGGTTCAGCTCGTCCGTGACGACGCAGCCGTGCAGGCCCTCGTAGAAGAGAAGCTGGCTCGGCGGGAAATCGCGCCATTCGGTGAAGGTGCCCGGCGGGGTGCCGTACTGCTCGGCCTCCTGCGCGTCGTGCACATAGGTGCGCGTGCGCCCGGTGCCACGGCGTCCATATTCCTCGAAAACGGATTCCAGAGTCTCGAGCTCATTGGCCTCGACATTGAAATGGGTGAAGTTGGGATTGCCGTTTTCGGCCTCCTCCGCGACCTTCTTCTTCATCGCCTCGCGGTCGTAGCGATGGAAGGCGTCGCCCTCGATGAAGGCGGCCTCGATCTTCTCGCGGCGGAAGATCTGCTCGAAGGTCCTCTTGACCGAGGTGGTTCCCGCCCCCGATGAGCCCGTGACGGAGATGATGGGATGACGTGCCGACATGATTGCCTCCTCAGGCGCGCAGGAGGCCGCGGCGGCCGAAAAGCGGCGCGCGCTCGGCGATCATGCTGGGTTCGGCCTGATAGCGCGTGACCCGGGCCACCTCTTCCGAGGAGCCGAAGACGAAGGGCACGCGCTGGTGCAGGCTTTCGGGTGTAAGGTCGAGGATGCGCGTCATCACATTGGTTGCCGCGCCGGCGGCCTGCTCGACCAGGAAGGCGACCGGGTTCGCCTCGTAGACGAGGCGCAGGCGGCCCTGGTGATAGCCCTTCCTCTCGTCGGCGGGATAGAGATAGATGCCGCCGCGCATCAGGATACGGTAGCACTCGGCCACCATGGAGGCGTTCCAGCGCATGTTGAAATTCGCCTCGCGCGGGCCCTCGCTGCCCTTCAGGCAGTCATCGACGTAGAGGCGCACGCCGCCGTCCCAGTGACGGTAGTTCGACATGTTGATGGCGAACTCGCGGGTGCGCTGTGGGATGACCGGGCTCTCGGGCGCCTGGACGAAGGTACCGAGGCGCGCGGAATGGACGAAGATATGCGTGCCGCTGCCGAGCGTCAGCACCAATGCCAGCTGCGGCCCGTAAATGAAGAAACCGGCCGCGACCTGCCTGCTCCCCGGCTGGAAAAAAAGGGCGGCCGGGTCTTCACCCGGCACGCCAGCTGCGGGGAGGAGAGAAAAGATGGTCCCGATGGAGACATTCGTGTCGATGTTCGAGGAGCCGTCGACGGGGTCGATGGCGATGGCGAGCGGAGCGGTGCCGTCAAGGCGGACGGCGTTCTCCTGCTCCTCGGAGGCGTAGACCGCCACCGGTGCGTTGCGGCAGGCCTCCAGGAAGAGCTGGTCGGCATAGACGTCCAGTCCCTTCTGGTCGTCGCCGTCGCCGTGGGAGCCGCGCTTGGCGCGCAATTCCGTCCCCAGCGGGCCCTGGGTGATCGCATGGCGGACCTTCAGGGCCGCCGCGGCAAGCTGGTGCACGACGGCCACCACGGCCGGCCGGACGCCATCCTGCTGAAGGGCGTAGGAACTCAGAAATGCATCGAGCGTGGCGGTCAACGCTAAGTCCTCCTCTTGGCGACCCGCTCTCGGATCGGCTTCAGGAGAGCAGCGCCGCGATGTTAAGTACACTTTAATTACTTTACGGACGTGCTAAATTTTGCTTATCTCACGACATGCGAAACCTCACTCTGAGACAGTTGCGAACCCTGCAGGCGATTGCGGAGCACGGCAAAATCGTCAAGGCAGCCAAAGTGTTAGGGCTCACCGCGCCGGCCGTCACCATCCAGCTTCGCCAGCTTGAGGAGGAACTCGGCCTGGAGCTCTTCGACCGCACTGCGACGGGGATGCGTCCCACTGCCGCAGGGCTCGTCGCCACCGACGCTGCCCAGGCGATCGAGGAACGGCTGCGGCTGATGGTCGACGCGATCGACGCGATCAAGGGCGTGCGCGCCGGCAGCTTAAGGCTCGGCGTGGTCTCGACGGCGAAATATTTCGCGCCGCGCATGATGGCGGCCTTTATGCGGGAGCATCCCGATATCGAGATGCACCTTCTGGTCGGCAACCGCGCCGAGACGATCGAGAATTTGAAGACCCACGCCGTCGACGTCGCCCTGATGGGCCGCCCGCCAAGGGGGGGCGTGCCGGTGGAAGCCGTGCCGTTCGGGGACCATCCGCTGGTGATCGTCGGGCCGCCGGAGCATCCGTTGGCGGACGCCCACGACATCCCCAAGGGGCGCATCGCGGGCGAGAACTTCCTGATCCGCGAGCGCGGCTCGGGCACGCGCATCTCGCTGGAGATCTTCTTCAGCGACATTCCCGGCCGGGTGGATAATCTCGGGCTGGAGATGGACTCCAACGAGACCATCAAGCAGGCGGTGATGGCCGGGCTCGGCATCGCCTTCATCTCCGCCCATACGATCGAGGCCGAGGTGGAGGCCGGCAGGCTGGTCGTTCTCGACGTGGCGGGTCTGCCGATTCGCCGGCAATGGTTCGCGGTCAGGCGCTCCGACCGGAGCATCTCGCCGACCATGGCCGCATTCCACGATTTCCTCACGCGCAAGGGCGCAGCGCAACTGCCGCTGGTCGGCAAACTCTATCCCGCTGATGCCGTCTCACCCACCGTTTGAGGGTGTCAGAAGCGTGGCGACCGTATTGGCGAGCCGGTAAAGCCGCTGCTCGATCAGGGTCGGCACCTCGCAGACATAGGTCAGCGATTGCGCACGTTCCTGATAGACCCGTGTCTGGAAATCGAGCTGCCGGACGCGTTCGGCCACCGCTTGCGGATCGGCCTCCGGGTCCTTACGCAGTTGGTCGACCGCGTCCGTCTGCTGGCGCAGCGCGTCGGCCATGCGCACCTGTTTGCGCGTGTAGCGCTCGATCCCGGCCATCACCTCCGAACGTTCCGAATCCATATGTTCGAACAGGCCGCGCACCAGCTTGAACAGGCGCTCCTCGCGCTTGTCCTCGGAAACTTGTCCGGCGAAATCGCGGATTTGCTGTTGTGCCTCTTCGAGCGGCACGCGCCGCTGGGCGACTTCCGTCACCAGGGCGGAAACCTCGGGATCCTCCTGCCAGTTCTCGGCCGCCTCGGGCAGTTCCGGCCCGTTCCAGATCTGCGGCAGCGAAAGCTGCGGTACCTTGCGCTGCACGCAGGGCCAGAATTCATCCGCCTGTTCTTCGAACGACAGGGCCGGGGCCGCGATCGTCATCGCCAGGCCGGCGATGGCCAAGCGGTTTGCAAGGCGTTTCCAGCACATCAGGCATTTCCTCCCGTTTCCTGTTTCCGGTTCATGAGCCCGCGCGAGGGGTCGTAGGCGATGATCGCGCCGACGAGAAAGACGGCCGTGAACCCGATGACGACGGCGAGCGAGGTCCACTCCACCTCCTGGTAGAAGGCGAAGCGGATCAGCTCGACCACATAGGTGAAGGGGTTGGCCAGACAGATCTTGTACAAGAGCGGGCTCGATTCCTGCACGCGCCACAGCGGATAAAGCGCGGAGGAGGCGAAATACATGGGAAAGATCACGAAGTTCATGATGCCGGAGAAATTCTCGAGCTGCTTGATGAGCGAGGATAAAAGCATGCCGAGCGAGCCCAGCATCAGCCCCGACAGAAACAGTGCCGGCAGCGCGAAGAGGTAGCCGAGCGGCGGCGGCTTGACGCCCCAGAACCAGGCGATCGCCAGGAAGACGTAGACCTGGGCAATCGCGACGGTGACCCCGGCGAGAAGCTTGGAGACAAGCAGATACCAGCGCGGGAAGGGGCTGACGAGCAGGGTGCGCATGTTGCCCATCTCGCGGTCGTAGACCATCGACAGCGAGGACTGCATGCCGCTGAAGAGCAGGATCATGCCGGCCAGGCCGGGGGTGATGTAGACCTCGTAGAGGACATAGGTCTTGTAGGGCGGCACGATGGACACGCCCAGCACCTGCCGGAAGCCGGCGGCGAAGATGAAGAGCCAGATCAGCGGCCGCACGAGAGAGGCGACGAAGCGCTCGCGTTGGTGCAGGAAGCGCAGCCCCTCGCGCACCAGAATGCCCCTGAGGCAGACGAGATAGTTGCGCAGGCCGAAGCGCTCTGCGGGCAGGGGGGTGGCGGCTGCCGATTCCTTCGCCGGTGTGCTCATGGCGAATGCTCCTCCCGCTGGAAGCCGGCCCGGCACAGATGCGAGAAGGCTCCTGCGATATCCGCCGTGCCCGTCGCCTTCACTACATCGGCGACCGGTCCCTTGGCCGTCACCTTGCCCGCGCTCAGCACCACCACGTCATCACCTTGTTCGACCTCGTCGATCAGATGGGTCGCCCACAAGACGCTGATGCCGTCCCTGTTCACAAGCCTGCGGATAAAGGCCAGGATGGCGGCACGCGACTGGATGTCGAGCCCCACGGTGGGCTCGTCGAGAAGCATGAGCCGCGGCTCGTGCAGCAGCGCGCGCGCGATCTCGACGCGGCGCATCTGGCCGCCTGACAGGCTGCGCGTCTTGTCGCCGAGGCGGTCGCTCATCTCGACCGTCTCCAGCACGGAAGCGATACGCTGGCGCGCCGCGCCCGCGCCGATGCCGTGCAGCGAAGCATGGTAGGCGAGATTCTGCCGCACGGTGAGGTCGAGGTCCAGCGTGCGCGCCTGGAAGACGATGCCGAGACGCCTCAGCGCCTCGCGCGGGGAGCGCCCGATCTCATGGCCGAAAATGCGGATTGCCCCCTTTTGCGTGGCGTAAAGCCGGCTGATCAGCGAGAAGAGCGTCGTCTTGCCCGCACCGTTGAGCCCGAGAAGCACCGTGAAGCGCCCCGGCGGGATCGCGAAGCTCACATCGTCCAGCGCTTGGCTGCGGCCGTAGGTGTGGCTCACCGCCTCGACCGCGAGCGCCGCCACCATGTCCGGTCCGTTTCCCGCCTGTGCATGCCGCACGCCTAAGCCTCCCTTCGCACCTTCCCCGGACGCTACTTAATCACAATCGTGCCCTTCATGCCTCTGTCTTCAAGGTCTGGGACGGACCATGTGAAGAAGCCTGGTCTTGCGGCGACGAACTGGACCTGGATGGTGCCTGGGGCGTCGAATTCGAGCCAGGCGGGGGCGCCGTTCATGTGGACTTCGAGGTCCTCGATGACGATCTGGTTCATCCACACGTTGCGGAAGAGATCGGTGAAGAACTTGTATTCCAGCCGCCCCTTCGAGGTGATCTGCCAGCGATAGGCCTGGCCGGCCACCAGTTCGAAGTTCTGCCGGTTGACGGCGAAGTCGTCGTCGGGCGCGCCCAGCACCAGTTCCGGCACGTCCTTGCTCGACAGCGTGACCTGCGCGTCGTCGTCATCATCGTCGTCGTCGTCCTGCGCCCAGGCGAGGCCCTGCGGCAGCAGCGCAAGGCTTGCCGCCAGGAGCAATGTCGCCAGCTTCTTCATGGGTCTTCCTCCCTCCGCTCGTGTGATCATTCCGGCGCCACCACCACGCCCCAGGGCTGCTGGCCGACCGTCACCGACTGCACCGGCTCGTCGCTCGCCACGTCGATGAAGGTCACGTCGTTGGAGATGCCGTTGGTGCTGATGACCATCGCCTGGTCCGGCGTGAAGGCGAGCTGCCACACGCGCTGGCCGACGAGGATGTATTTCTGCACCTCGTAGGTCTCGGTGTCGACCACCGCCACCCGGTTGGCGGGCCCGAGCGCCACATAGGCCTTGCTGCCGTCCCTGGTGATCCTGACCCCCACCGGCTGGATCGATTCCGGCCTCAGGCCCGCGATCTCGAAGGTGATCTTGTGCTTGATCTCGCGGCTTTCGTTGTCGATCACCGACACCGTGCCGCCGATCTCCGCGCTCACCCACACCTCCGCCCCGTCGGGCGTGAACTCGGCGAAGCGCGGCCGCGAATCGACCAGCACGTTGTCGGTGATCTCGTGGCTGTCGGTGTCGATGAAATGCGCCATGTTGGTGGTCTCCGAGGTGTTGACCAGCGTCCTGCCGTCGGGGCTGATGCCCATCCCTTCCGGCTCCACCCCGACCGGGATCTCGGTCACCACGCTGCGGTTCTCGATGTCGATCACGGTCACCAGATTGTCGTCCTCATTGGCCACATAGAGCGTCTTGCCGTCGGGCGAGAGCACGAACAGCTCCGGGTCCGGCCCCGACGGCAGCGTGCCGACGATCCGGTGCGTCTCGGTGTCGATGATCTCCACCGTGTCGTCGTCGCTGGCGCACAGATAGAGGAACCTGCCGTCATGGGAGACGGTGATGCCGCGCGGGCGCTGGCCGGTCTCGATGGTTTCGACCACCGCCATCGTCTCGGTGTCGATGACGCTGACGGTGTTGCCCCGCTCGTTCGACACATAGGCCATGTAGGCCGAAGCCGGCGTGGCGAACGCCGCCGCCAGCGCGGCGCCGGCGAGCGCGGACAGGGTTCTATGCATGCAGGCTCCTCCCGATCAGTGAAAAACTAGTCAAGCACGCAGCGCGTCTCCGGCCGGTCGACGCCCAGCGTGTCGAGCTCGGAGACCTGGTGCAGGAAACCCTCCTGCGGCGAGGTCGACACCACCGAGCGCCCGTCGCCCAGAAAGACCGGCTGGCGCAATTGCTGGTTCCAGTCGCGATAGGTCAGCTTCTGGCCGCGAAAGGCCGCCACCGCGAATTCGTCGGAGCGGATGAAGGCGGCCACCTCTTCAGGATCGCCGCTGCCCGTGCGCGTCACCGCCTCGCCGATCGAGCGCGCCGCCGTCCAGGCCGACATGTCCTTCGACACCATGCGCCGGCCGATCTTGTCTTCGAACCGGTTCTGGATCTGCGTGCCGCCCCATTGCTCGCTCGCCGGGTGCCAGGCCGACGGCACCAGCCCCGCCGTGCCGGCCACCGGCCG
>NZ_JBHSUM010000162.1:0-8883 GCF_042660605.1 Nitratireductor sp. GCM10026969 | reverse complement strand
GCTCGGCGCGGCTGCGCGCGGCCCGGCGCACGGACGTGCCGGCGGGGAAAGAGGATCTGGAGAGCCTCGGCGTGCCGGCGCTCTTCGTCACCGCACAACTGGGCGAGAAGGTGAAATAGGCGTGTTCAGGACCAGCGACATCATACTGATTGCGGTCATGCTTTCGGCAGCCGCCTTCACGTACAAGACCAAGCACGACGCGGAAGCCGTGAGGAGCGACATCCGCAGGCTGGAGGCGCAGATCCAGCTCGAGAAGGACGCCATCGACATTCTGAAGGCGGACTGGAGCCTGTTCACTCAGCCAGGCCGCCTGGCGGCGCTGGCGGAAGCCTATCGTGACGAGCTGGGACTGGAGGCGCTCGATCCCAAGCAGATCGCCCAAACGGAAGCGCTGCGACAGATCCCCTTCCGATCCGAGGCCATGGTCGCGGAACAGGGAGCGGAGGGTGGCGATGCGCCGGATCCGACCGTGACGGGGGGCGTACGCCCATGATGAAGGCGGCCTTTTTCGACAGGTGGCGCCGGGGCGGCACGCATTCCGGCGGCGGTTCCATCGTGGTGAATGGCGCGCGCAGGGCCGCCGGCAGCCGGGGGCAGGGGCGCGTGGTGATGGCCATGGCCATGCTCTTCGGCATCTATGCCGCGATCGGGGGCCGCCTGGTGCATCTGGGCATGACCGAGGAAGAGGCGGTCGAACTGCCGCAAAGCCGCGTCATGGCCTCCCGCCCCGACCTCGTGGACCGCAACGGGGAAGTGCTGGCGACCGATATCAAGACGGCCTCTCTGTTCGCCGAACCGCGCCGTATCGTCGACATCGATTCCGCCATCGAGAAGCTGCAGACGGTGCTGCCGAACCTCGACTACGACGACACCTATCGCCGGCTCGACAGCGACGCGGGGTTCGTGTGGTTGCGCCGGCAGCTTTCGCCGCGCCAGCAGAGCGAAATCCTCTCGCTCGGCGTGCCGGGGCTGGGCTTCCGTACCGAAAAGCGGCGTTTCTATCCCGGCGGCGCGACCGCCTCGCACATTCTCGGCCTCGTCAACGTGGACAACAAGGGCACGGCGGGAATGGAGAAATACGTCGACGAGCAGGGGCTTGCCGATCTCCAGGCGCTGGGCCTTGCAGGGCCGGACACGCTGAAGCCGGTGCGCCTGTCCATCGATCTCAGGGCGCAATACGTGGTGCACGACGAGCTCAGCAAGGCCATGGAGCGTTATCGGACCATCGCCGCCGGCGCCGTCATCCTGAATGCCCGCACGGGCGAGGTGATGGCGATGGCCTCGCTGCCCGATTACGACCCCAACAATCCCTACAACGCGCTCGAGAAGGACCGGCTCAACCGCATGTCCGCCGGTGTCTTCGAGATGGGATCGACCTTCAAGCTGTTCACCACCGCCATGGCGCTGGACTCGAGGAAAGTCACGCTGAACGACAGCTTCGACGCGTCGCGGCCGCTGCGTTTCGGACGCTTCACCATCAACGATTTCCACGGCAAGCGGCGCGTGCTCTCCGTGCCGGAGATCTTCATCTATTCCTCGAATATCGGCACCGCCAAGATGGCCGATGTGGTCGGCATCGAGGGGCATCGTGCGTTCCTCAAGCGTGTCGGCCTTCTCGACCGCATGCCGACGGAACTGCCGGAAGTGGCACGTCCCACCGAGCCGGCGGAATGGAAAAAGCTCAACTCCATCACCATCTCCTACGGTCACGGCATGGCGACGACACCGTTGCAGACGGCCGCCGCCGCCGCGGCCATGCTCAACGGCGGGAAGCTCATTCCGCCAACCTTCCTGCCGCGCAGCGAGGAAGAGGCGGTGGCGGTCGCCGAACAGGTGATCGCGCCCGAGACGAGTGCCAAAATGCGCTATCTCTTCCGGCTCAACGTGGAAAAGGGGTCGGGCGGGCGCGCGGAAGTGCCGGGCTATTACGTCGGCGGCAAGACGGGAACGGCCGAAAAGGTCGTCAACGGCCGTTATTCGCGCGACAAGCGTTTCAACGCCTTCGTAGCCGGGTTTCCCGCCGACGATCCGGACTATCTCGTGCTCGTCATTCTGGACGAGCCCAAGCCGGAGGAAGGGAAGTACTATGCCACCGCGGGCATGAACGCCGCACCGACGGTGCACAACATTATCCGCCGCGCGGCGCCGATCCTTGGCGTGGAGCCGGATTTCGGCCATGAAGCGGAGGCTCTACTGGTCTCGTATCAGTGATTCCGGCCTGCGGATGCGGGTCATGGCCGAAAAGATGACTGGGGTGCGATGAAGCTGGGTGCGTTTGCCGACATATTGCCACATGAAGGAACAATATCGGACGACATGCATGTTTCCGGTCTTTCATCGGATTCCCGGCGGGTCGGCACGGGAGATCTGTTCTTTGCGCTAGCCGGCTCCAAGGCCGACGGCGCGGCGTTTGCGGGCGAGGCGGCGAAGAAGGGCGCCGCCGCCATCGTGGCGCGGCCCGGTGCAATTCCACAGGATATCGGCATTCCGGTCATCGAGGTCGATGATCCGCGCCGCGCCCTGGCGCTCGCCGCCGCGCGGCTTTATGCGGGACAGCCGGCCACCATGGTGGCGGTGACGGGCACCAGCGGCAAGACCTCGGTCGCCTCCTTCACGCGGCAGATATGGGAACAGGCAGGCTTCCCCGCCGCCTCGATCGGCACGACGGGTATCGTGGCGCCGGGACGGGACGATTACGGGGAACTGACCACGCCCGACCCGGTCGCGCTGCACCGGCTTTTGCGGGAATTGAACGAGGCCGGCGTGACCCACGGGGCCATGGAGGCCTCCAGCCACGGGCTCGTTCAGCGCCGCGTCGACGGGGTGCGTTTCGCCGGCGGCGGCTTCACCAATCTCGGGCGCGACCACATGGACTACCACCCGACGGTGGAGCACTATCACCGCACCAAGATGCGCCTGTTCGACACGCTCCTTCCGAAGGACGCGCCGGCGGTGATCTTTGCCGACGACGCGTGGTCGGAGGCGACGGAAAGGGCGGCCAGACAGGCCGGGCTGACGGTGCATACGGTCGGCCGCGGGGGCGGTTTGCTTACCCTGAAGCGCGTCGAGCACGAACGTCATCGCCAGCGCGCCGAGGTGGAGCACGAGGGGACCATCCACGAGATCGTCCTGCCGCTTGCCGGTGATTTCCAGATTGCCAACGCGCTGGTCGCGGCGGGGCTTGCCATCGCCACCGGCCTTTCGGCCGATCAGGCGCTCATGGCGCTCGAGCATCTCAAGGGCGCCTCCGGACGGCTCGAGCTTGCCGGGACGGCGAACAACGGTGCCCAATGCTACGTCGATTACGCGCACAAGCCGGAGGCCCTGGAAAACGTTCTCCTGGCGGTCAGACCGTTCACGACCGGACGCGTTGTCGTCGTGTTCGGTTGCGGCGGCGACCGGGACCGGGGAAAGAGGCCCATCATGGGCGAGATCGCCAGGCGGCTTGCGGATCTGGTGATCGTCACCGACGACAACCCGCGCTCGGAAGACCCCGCGGAGATCCGCGCCGCGATTATCGCGGCCGTGCCTGCAGCGCAGGAGATCGGCGACCGGCGCGAGGCGATCCGTACCGCCGTCGGCATGCTTGAAACCGGCGACACGCTGATCGTCGCGGGCAAGGGCCACGAGCACGGGCAGGAGATCGCCGGACGAAAATATCCCTTTTCGGATCACGAGGAGGTGCGACGGGCACTGGAGGAGACAGGGGTGTGACGTTTCTTTGGGACACACAGGCGCTGCTGGCCGCAACGGGCGGCCGGCCTCTCGGCAACGTTCCCGAGGGGGTGACGGGCATATCCATCGACACCCGCACGCTCGAACGGGGCGAGGCGTTCTTCGCCATCAAGGGCGAACGGTTCGACGGCCACGACTTTGCCACGGGGGCCATGGTGGCCGGTGCCGGACTGCTCGTCGTTTCGGAGGAAAAGCTGCCGGCGCTCGGCCGGCTGTCCGTGCCGAAGATCGTCGTGCCGGACGTGCTGAAGGCGCTGGAAGGGCTCGCCGCGGCGGCGCGCGCGCGCACCAAGGCCAAGGTGATCGCCGTCACCGGTTCGGCCGGCAAGACGACGACCAAGGAGATGCTGCGCCATGCCCTTTCCGGTTACGGCAAGGTGCATGCGGCCGACCGGTCCTTCAACAATCATTGGGGTGTGCCGCTGACGCTGGCGCGCATGCCGGACGATTGCGACTATGCCGTCTTCGAGATCGGCATGAACCATGCCGGCGAGATCGCGCCGCTGACCAGGCTCGTGAAACCGCAGACGGCGATCGTCACCATGATCGCCGCGGCCCATCTCGGCCATTTCAAGAGCCTGGACGCAATCGCCGAGGCGAAGGGGGAAATCCTTTCCGGCGTGGCCGCAGGCGGGCATGCGCTGCTCAATCGTGACGACCAGCGCTTCAAGATCCTGTCCAAGATGGCCGGTGAGGCCGGCGTCAAGAACATCTGGAGCTTCGGCGAGAACACCCGCGCCCAGTTCAGGCTGATCGACTGGCAGCCCGAGGAGAATGGCTCGGCGGTCACGGTGAAGATCGCCGGCCAGGAGATGGCGGGCCGGATCGGCGTGCCGGGCCGGCACATGGTGCAGAACGCGCTGGCCGCCCTCGGGGCCGGCTATCTGGCCGGCGCGGATGCTGAAAAGATGCTCGCGGCACTGGCCGATTTCACTGCCGAGGAGGGCCGGGGCAAACGCCATCGGCTCAAGGCCGGGGCCGGTGCCTTCACGCTGATCGACGAAAGCTACAACGCCAACCCGGCGTCCATGCGCGCGGCGATGCAGCTTTTGGCGGCGACACCCGTCGGCGAGGAGGGGCGGCGGATCGCGGTGCTTGGGGACATGCTGGAACTGGGCGAGCATTCGGCGAAGCTGCACGCCGCCCTTGGCGACCTGATCGCCGCTTCGAGCGTCGATCTCCTTCTGCTCGGCGGCCCGGAAATGAAGAGGCTGGCCGACAACGTGCCGTCCGGGCCCCAGGTGGAGTATCGCGAATCGGCGGAAGAACTCCGGCCGCTGCTTCTCAAGACGGTAAGGCCGGGGGATGCCATCGTCATCAAGTCATCGAAGGGCATCGGCTTTTCCGGCCTGGTCGACGCGCTCATCAAACACTTTCCGGCGGCCGAAGAGCCGGCACGGACCTAGCGGAGCCGGACCAGGCCCGCGCGGGGGATTTTTCTCATGCTAATGCTTCTTGTACAATTCGCCGACGAGTTCTCGGTCTTCAACGTCTTTCGCTACATCACCTTCCGCACCGGCGGGGCGCTGATCACATCGGCCGTCATCGTCTTCCTGTTCGGCCCGGCGATCATCAACTCGCTGCGCGTGCGCCAGGGGCGCGGACAGCCGATCCGGGCCGACGGCCCGCAAACCCATTTCAAGAAGGCGGGGACGCCCACCATGGGCGGGCTGATGATCCTGTGCGGGATCCTCGGTGCATCCCTCCTGTGGGCCAACCTGTCGAGCGTCTATGTATGGACCGTCTTGATGGTGACGGTCGGCTTCGGCGCCATCGGCTTTTACGACGACTATCTGAAGGTGACGAAGCAGTCGCATCTGGGCTTTTCGGGCAAGGTGCGCCTGGCGCTGGAATTCGTCATCGCGGGCTTTGCCGCGTGGGTGATCATGCGGGCCGGGCAGGCCCCGTTCTCTTCCTCGCTCACCTTCCCCTTCTTCAAGGAACTGCTTCTCAACCTCGGCATCTTCTTCATCCCCTTCGCCGCCTTCGTCATCGTCGGCGCGGGCAATTCGGTCAATCTGACCGACGGCCTGGACGGGCTGGCGACGGTGCCGGTGATGGTGGCGGCGGCCTCCTTCGGCGTGATCGCCTATCTTTCGGGCAATGCGATCTTCGCCGATTACCTGCAGATCCACTTCGTGCCCGGCACGGGCGAGCTTGCGGTCATCCTGGGGGCGGTGATCGGTGCCGGGCTCGGCTTCCTCTGGTTCAATGCGCCGCCCGCGGCGATCTTCATGGGCGATACGGGCTCGCTGGCGCTGGGCGGCCTCATCGGAACCGTCGCGGTCGCCACCAAACATGAGATCGTGCTGGCCATCATCGGCGGGCTGTTCGTGGTGGAGATCCTCTCCGTCATCATCCAGGTCGCCGTCTTCAAGATGAGCGGGAAGCGCGTCTTCCTGATGGCGCCGATCCATCACCATTTCGAGAAGCTCGGCTGGACGGAAAGCCAGGTGGTGATCCGCTTCTGGATCATCGCCGTGCTCCTGGCGCTGATCGGCCTTTCGACGCTGAAGCTGCGGTAGGGGCCCGCCGCATGATCCCCGTCTCCACCTTCGCGGGAAAGACCATCGCCGTCTTTGGCCTTGGAGGCTCCGGCATCGCGACGGCGAAGTCGCTGCTCGAGGGCGGTGCCTCGGTGATCGTCTGGGACGACAATCCCGAAAGCGTGGCGCGCGCCCGGGCGGACGGTGTGGAAGCTGCCGACCTGCGTGAAACGGACTGGAACGAGATCGATGCGCTGGTGCTTTCGCCCGGCGTGCCGCTCACCCATCCGCGGCCGCATTGGAGCGTGGATCTGGCGCACGCGGCGGGCGTGGAGGTCGTCGGCGACGTGGAGCTATTCGCGCGCGAGCGGCGGGCACGGGCGCCGACGGCGCCGTTCGTCGCCGTTACCGGCACCAATGGCAAATCGACCACCACCGCGCTGATCGCGCATGTGCTCGAATCGGCCGGCCGCGACACGCAGATGGGCGGCAACATCGGCAAGGCAGTCCTCAGCCTGGCGCCGCCTCAGCCCGGCCGGCACTATGTGGTGGAATGCTCCTCCTATCAGATCGACCTGGCGCCGACGTTCGATCCCTCGGTCGGCATCCTTCTCAACCTGTCGCCGGACCATCTCGACCGCCACGGCACGATGGCGAACTACGTTGCCGTCAAGGAACGGCTGGCGGCCGGAAGCGAAACGGCGATCGTCGGTGTCGACGACGCCCATTGCCGGGCCATTGCCGACCGGCTGGAAAAGGACGGTCGCAAGGTGATTCGCATTTCCGTCGCCCACGCGCTGGAGGACGGGTTCTTCGCGGACGGCGCGGCATTGATGCGCTCCTCTTCGGGAAGAGCCGAAGAGCTTCTTTCGCTGCAGGGCATCGGCGCGCTGCGCGGACGGCACAATGCGCAGAATGCGCTCGCCGCCGCGGCGGCCTGTCTTTCCTGCGGGCTCACCGTTGCCGAGGTCGAGGCGGGTTTCAGGAGCTTTCCGGGGCTTGCCCACCGCATGGAGCAGGTGGCGCGGCGGGGGCACGTCCTCTTCGTCAACGATTCGAAGGCCACCAACGCCGATGCGGCCGCACCGGCGCTGTCCAGCTTCCCGCGCATCTACTGGATTGCCGGCGGGCTGCCGAAACAGGGCGGCATCGAGAGCCTGAAGCCGTTTTTCCCGCGCATCGCCAAGGCCTATCTCGTCGGCGAGGCCGCGCCGGCCTTCGCGGCCGCGTTGAAGGGGGAGACCGACTACGAGATTTCGGGTACCATCGACGCAGCCGTCGAGCACGCCGCGCGGGACGCGGCAAGTGATCCCGCGGACGAGGCGGTGGTTTTGTTGTCGCCGGCCTGTGCGAGTTTCGATCAGTTCAGGAATTTCGAGGTGAGGGGCGAAGCCTTCCGCGCGGCGGTGCTGTCGCTCGCCGATATCGCGCCCATTGGGGAGAAGAGGGGATGATCAGTCGTACCGACCGCAGTCTCGTGGCCAACTGGTGGTGGACCGTGGACCGCTGGTTCCTTGCCGCCTTTCTCCTGCTCATGGGGATCGGCGTGGTGCTTTCCTTTGCCGCAAGCCCGGCGGTGGCCGAGCGTATCGGGCTGGAAAGCTTTCATTTCGTTACACGCCAGATCGTCTTCATGGTGGGGGCCGGCGTGGTGATGATCGGCGTCTCCTTCCTGGAGCCGCGCCATGTGCGCCGGCTCGCGCTCCTCATCCTGGCCGGCTCGCTCGTGCTGATGGTCGTCACGCTCTTCGTCGGCATGGAGGTGAAGGGCTCGCGGCGCTGGATCCACTTGTTCGGCTTGTCGGTCCAGCCCTCGGAATATCTGAAGCCGGCCTTCGTCGTCATCTGCGCCTGGCTGTTCGCCGAGCATGCGCGCCAGCCGGAGATCCCCGGAAACCTGTTCGCCATGCTGCTTCTCGGCCTCGTGGTGGCGCTGCTCGTCGCCCAGCCGGACCTCGGCCAGACCATACTTGTGCTGGGCACCTGGGGGGCGATGTTCTTCATCGCCGGCATGCCGTGGCTGTGGATCATCGTGCTCGGCGCGGTGGGCGCAGGGGGCGCGGTGGCGGCCTACGCGACCTTCCCGCACGTGGCCGAGCGCATCGACCGCTTCTTCACCGGCGAGGGCGATACCTACCAGGTGGACATGAGCCTGGACGCGATCACGCGCGGCGGCTGGCTCGGCCAGGGACCGGGCGAGGGGTCCGTTAAGCGCATCCTGCCCGACAGCCACACGGACTTCGTGTTCGCCGTGGCGGGCGAGGAGTTCGGCATCATCATGTGCCTCATCATCCTGACGCTCTTTGCCTTCGTGGTGATGCGCGGGCTGGCGCTCGCGCGCCGGGAGGGCGACGACTTCACGCGCTACGCGCTGTCCGGACTGGTCATCCTGTTCGGCTTCCAGTCGATCATCAACATGGCGGTGAACGTGCGCATGATGCCGGCCAAGGGCATGACGCTGCCCTTCATCTCCTATGGCGGCTCGTCGCTGATCGCCATGGCGATCTCCATGGGATTCGTGCTGGCGCTCGCCCGCCGGCGGCCGGAAAAGCGCCGGCCCATGAGCCTTTCCAGCGTTTCCGGTCGGGCGGCGGCGGCCGGCTGACATGAAGGCTGGGACCGTTCTCCTGTGCGCCGGCGGCACCGGCGGGCACCTGTTCCC
>NZ_JBHSUM010000161.1:0-9078 GCF_042660605.1 Nitratireductor sp. GCM10026969 | reverse complement strand
GGACGGCAAGGCGCTGACCCTTCATTCGCCGCGCTCGGCCGTCGCCAACGGCTTCGGCTTCTGCCCCGAAGACCGCAAGAGCGACGGCATCATCGGCGACCTCAGCGTGCGCGAGAACATCGTGCTGGCGCTGCAGGCCCGCCGCGGCTGGACGCGGCCGCTGCCCGCCCGTGAGCAGGCGGCGATAGCGGAAGACTTCATCCGCCGCCTCGACATCCGCACTCCCGACGCGGAGAAGCCGGTGGGGCAGCTCTCCGGCGGCAACCAGCAGAAGGTGCTTCTGGCGCGCTGGCTCGCCACGAACCCGCGCTTCCTCATTCTCGACGAGCCGACGCGCGGCATCGATGTCGGCGCACATGCGGAGATCATCCGGCTCATCGAGGACCTGTGCGCGGAAGGCATGTCGCTTCTGGTCATCTCCTCCGAGCTCGACGAGCTGGTCGCCTACAGCCATCGCGTCATCGTCGTGCGCGACCGCCACCATGTCGCGGAGCTTGTCGGCGCGGAGATCATGACCGACAACATGGTGACCGCCATCGCCTCGGACGAAAGGGAGACGGGGGCATGAACGGCGCGACCGCCTTTCTCCGACGCATCGCGCCACAGCTCGTCACGCTGACGATGCTGCTCCTCCTCGTCGCGCTCGTCTTTCCGGGCTTCTTCGAGATCTCGATCGCAAACGGGCGCCTCTACGGCAGTCCGATCGACATCCTCAACCGCGGCGCGCCGGTCGCTCTCCTGGCCATCGGCATGACGCTTGTCATCGCCACCAAGGGCATCGACCTGTCGGTCGGGGCCGTGATGGCCATCTGCGGCGCGGTGGCAGCGGCGGCCATCGACCAGGGGCTGGGGCTCGTGCCGGCACTCGCGCTGGCACTCGGCGTCGGGCTCGCTTGCGGCTTGTGGAACGGGCTCCTGGTGGCCGTGCTCGGCATTCAGCCCATTGTCGCGACCCTGATGCTGATGGTCGCAGGCCGCGGTATCGCGCAGCTCATCACCGAGGGCACGATCCTCACCTTCACCCATGAGGGGCTCATCTTCATCGGCGCCGGCGCCTTCCTCACCATACCGATGCCGGTCCTGATCTGGATCGTGACCGGCCTTCTCGTGGCGTTCATCGTGCGGCGCACGGCGCTCGGCATGCTGATCGAGGCGATCGGCGTCAATCCGCGCGCCAGCACGCTCGCGGGCATCAACACGCGCGTGCTCCTGATCGCCGTCTACATGACCTCGGGGCTGTGCGCGGCACTTGCCGGCGTGATCGCCGCCGCCGACATCAAGGGCGCCGACGCCAACAATGCGGGACTCTGGCTGGAGCTCGACGCGATCCTCGCGGTGGTCATCGGCGGCACCTCGCTGCTCGGCGGGCGCTTCTCGATCATCGCCTCGCTGATCGGCGCCATGATCATCCAGACGGTCAACACGGGAATCCTTCTTTCCGGCTTCCCGCCGGAGTTCAACCTCATCATCAAGGCCGCGATCATCCTCGTCATCCTCGTGCTGCAGTCGCCTGCCGTGCGCACGGCGTTCGTCTTCCTCCGGCGCGAGAAGTCGTCCGCCCAGGCCAAAGCGGAGACCGTCGCCCAATGAACGCACGCACCCTTCCGCTCCTGGCAACCGTGGCGATCTTCCTGATCGCCTATGCCGTCTGCTACGCGCAGTTCCCCGCCATGCTGTCGACCCGCGTCATCGGCAATCTTCTGACCGACAACGCCTTTCTGGGCATTGCCGCGGTGGGCATGACGTTCGTTATCCTGTCGGGCGGCATCGACCTGTCGATCGGCTCGGTGATCGCCTTTTCCGGCGTCTTCATCGCCGTGCTCCTGCGCGATACGGGCCTGCATCCCCTGCCCGTCTTCGCCATGCTTCTGGTGGTCACGACCCTCTTCGGCGCCGCCATGGGCGCCACCATCCATTGGCTGGAGATGCCGCCCTTCATCGTCACGCTCGCCGGCATGTTCCTGGCGCGCGGCATGGCCTATGTGCTCAGCATCGATTCGGTGCCGATCACCCATGAATTCTATGACACGCTGCAAGGGCTCTATTATCTCATGCCCGGCAAGGGACGGCTGACGTTCATCGGCGGGCTGATGCTGCTGGTCTTCCTCGCCGGCATCCTGCTTGCGCACCGCACACGCTTCGGCACCAATGTCTATGCGCTCGGCGGCGGCGCGCAGACGGCCAGGCTCATGGGCGTGCCGGTGGGGCGCACGACGGTCCAGATCTACGCGCTCTCCGGGTTCCTGGCGGGCCTTTCCGGCATCGTCTTTTCCATATACACCTCCGCCGGCTACTCGCTTGCAACCGTCGGCGTGGAGCTTGACGCCATCGCCGCGGTCGTCATCGGCGGAACGTTGCTCACCGGCGGCAGCGGCTTCGTGGCGGGGACCCTGATCGGCGTTATGATCATGGGGCTGATCCAGACCTATATTATCTTCGACGGAACGCTTTCGAGTTGGTGGACCAAGATCGTGATCGGGATCCTGCTGTTCGGCTTTATCGTACTGCAGAAGGCGCTGGTCTGGCTGACCGGCAGGAACGGCCGGGCACTGGGGGCGGCGCGCTAAAGGGCATGGATTTGCTGAGAACCGCCATAGCGGGACGGGTCGTGCGCAACCACCACGCATTCGTGGTGCACGAGATCGGCACGGCGATCGTCAAGGGCGAGTATCCGGTGGGCTCACTGCTTCCGGGCGATGCCGAGCTTGCCGAGCGTTTCAACGTCTCCCGCACGGTCCTGCGCGAGGCCATGAAGACGCTTTCGGCAAAAGGCCTCGTCTTCGCTCGCGCGCGTATCGGAACGCGTGTGACCGAGCGCACGCAATGGAACCTCTTCGATGCCGACGTGCTGACCTGGCATTTCGAGGCCGGCGTAACGCAGGACTTCCTGCGTCATCTGAGCGAGATGCGTCTGTCCTTCGAGCCCTTTGCCGCCCGGCTCGCCACGCAAAACGCCACGCCGGACGAAATCGCCCGGCTCTACGGCCTTACCGACAAGATGGGAGCCGCGCATTCCAAGGAGGACTTCGCGCTGGCCGATCTCGAACTTCACATGGCCATCCTGGATGCCTCGAAAAACCCCTTCATGTATTCCGTCGGCAATCTCATAGAGGCCGCGCTCGTTTCGGCCTTCAAACTCAGTTCACCGGTCGAGAGTCCGCGGCACCAGGATTCGGTGAAGCAGCACCGGGCCATCGTCGAAGCCATAGAGGCGGGAGACGCGGATGCCGCCGCCGCGGCAATGCAGACCGTCATCATCGTCGGGCGCGACAGCGTGAGCGATCGGATCGGGAAGGAGCCGAACGCGGAAAGGCAATGATACCGGGCGAGTTGACGAACAGCACCGGCACCGTTGTCGCGATGCACGAAGTGCCGGAATGCCTGCAATCAGGCTCGCGCCGTGACTGCAATTGCATACAACCATATTTTTCTGAACAAAATGAATGACTTGACAGGAAGTCGCCTGATCGCCTACCTCTAGATGCCTGACGTCTGCGCTACGTTTTCAAGCAGACGATCAGGTTTTTTGGAAGTGTCTATTTTTTATGGAGGATCAACGTTATGGGCTATATGTTTTCTTGGAACGCTAATCCCATCGACGTAAAGACCACGCGCGAAGACAAGCGCCGCAGTGAGATCAAGCTCACCGAAACCGAGAAGAAGTCGCTGGGTAAAGGCTGAGCGACGGGAGGGAGGTTCGCCTCCCTCCTTCTGTTCCTTCCCAGATGAAATTACCCTGTGAACGCGATTTTTCGCTGAAGGAGGCCAGAAGACGCATTCTGGCGGAGTATGCGGATCTTCGTCTCTCCTTTGAAGAATCGACATACGGCAAGGTCCTCAGGACCTGCTTCGTGTCCCTCCGCGACGGCGACGGCATCCCTGTCAGCAGGGGCGCGGGCAAAGGCGATGCCGAGACGGCGTTTGTCGGCGGGCTTCACGAGGCCCTGGAGCACTACATAACGGACCGTTTCGATACATTCGGTGATCTTGAATTGGTGCCCGTCCGGCAATTGCTGGACCTGCCGGTCAACCAGATACTGAACGAGATCCTGCTCCAACAGCCGCACGCCACGATGGCCTGCCGCCGCTGTCGGACCGGCACGGGGGATGAGCGGTATTTCCCCCTCGCACTTTCCGTTCCCCTCTATGCCGCCTCGCCGCTTCCCGGCGACAGTTTCGACTATTCGGCGCTGCGGCGCTATTCGAGCAACAGCGGCACCGCGATTGGGTCAAACGCGTCTGAAGCGACACTTCACGCGCTGAACGAATGCATCGAGCGGCATGATCTCTCCAGGTTCCTGGCAACCCATTTCCTCCACGACCGCGACGAGCGGCTGCGGCAGGTCGATCGCCCGGCCGTTTCCGCCGCGAATCTCGCCGCCTGGCGCAGCGCCGAGGAAGAAATCGGCGCGCCGGTCACGGTCCTCGACATCGCGACGACAGGCGCCTGTGCCACATATTTGGCGTTTGCCGATAATCGCTCCCCGATGCCTCGCCTTTTCGGCAGCGGCAGTTCAGGCTTCCCCGCCCACGCGATAGGCCGCGCGCTCAGCGAACTCGTTCAGCTCCATCTTGTCCAGAAGGTCAATTGCGAGGCCGAGGAGCAGCAGCGCAATGCCGTGAGACACCTCCAGCGCTGGCCGAAGCTTCTGCGCTGTCTGATGTGCGATCTTCCGGGCCTGCTCGAAAGACGTCCGATCGTACGGCAGGCGGTGCCGCCCGCGCCGGACGAGCATCTGCCCAGCAGTGTCCAGGTCGAAAAGGTCAAAGCCGCTCTTGAAGAGCAGCGGCTGCTGTTTCTGACCACGACGTTGCATTCGAGCGAGCGCTGCTGCGTCACGCAGGTGGTGGTCCCCGCATTCGATCGTTTCTACCTCGTGGCGAGCGGCAATGTCGTCCTGCCCTCCTTCGCGCAGGACGCAGGCCATGACTGACGCCGAAAGATGGCTGCAGCACGAGCAACGCCAACAGAACCGCATTGCGGAAAACCGGGAACGCGGAACGCCGGCGCGGCTTGAGGAACGCATGCCGATATCGCTCTGCCAGTATTTCGTGCTGCACACGGAGGAAGGCGCCTGGCTCGGACGCAAATACCCAAGAATCCGGGCCGACGGCCCCGACGGCTTCGAACTGTCGAGCCTCCTCGCGCCCGACATGTTGCTGGGGCTTTTTCGGGACATGGCCATCGGCAGTGGAACGGTCGACTTTTTCTACACTCCGATCACGCGCAGGCATGCCCAGCAGATATTCGCCCACTGCACGGCGATGCGATCGGGCGAGATCGTTTTTCCGTTTCCGGCACTCGACGACCGGTTTTGCGAACTCGTCTGCCCGACCGACTACTGGGAAGGGGCAAGCCTGGACGGCGAGCGGCTGGCACAGGAGGAAGCTCATTTCCGGCAAGCCTGCCAGGCATTGTTCGCGGCACGCCTCGCGCCGCGGGCAGCCGTTTTCGATCCTGCCTGTTCGACCGGGGATTTCATCGCCGGCCTAGCACGTGGCGATCCCCGGCTCCGCTATGCCGGTTCCGACATTTCCGAAGCGATGGTCCATCAGGCGCGTGCCCGCCATGCCGCGACGGAAGTGGACTTTGCCGTTGCCGATGCCGGTAGCTCCCAAGGCCCGTGCTGCGATGCGCTTGTTCTGCGCTTCCTGAACGCGGAGGTCGTCGCCCGATGCGAGGCGGAACAATATTTCCGCCACCTGTCGCACCGCGTCCGCCCCGGCGGCCTGATCGTGGTATTCGGCCATACGCCCGTTGTCTGCCCGGTTCGGTGGCTCTGCCACGAGCTGGCCCTGAACATCCGCTCGGCCCTTGAAAGCACGCCCGATGGACGGCTGTTTCAGTTCTACGTGGTCGAGATGCCGTGACTGCAGCCACCGAAACAGGTTTTCTGGAAAGCAGCGGCCATCGCATCCGCTGGGAGCGGCATGGCAACCGCAACGGCCGGCGCTGGATGTTCGTTCATGGCGGTCCGGGCGGAAGAAGCATGGTGGAGCACCTCGCCTTCTTCGACCTTGCCACCCATGACGTCCTGCTTTTCGACCAGCGCGGTTGCGGCGGGTCGACACCGCGCGCAGCGCTCGAAGACAACTCCACGTTGGCTACGGTGTACGACATGGAGCGGCTGCGGTGCAGACTGGGGTGGCGCAGTTTGAGCCTTCTGGGCATTTCCTGGGGCGCCTGGCCTGCCGCCGAATATGCACGGCTCTTCCCGGGCAACGTCGACAGGTTCATTCTGGCATGCCCTTTCGCTCCCGCCCCCGCAATTCTGCGCCTTTCTGAGGATGTACTCTTCGAGAGCCTCGAGGAATGGCCGTCGGCGATCTCGAAGCCGCGCGGAATCGGCACTGACCAGCCCTACGCCGACTGCCTGGTAGCGCTCACTTCGGGTGAGCCCGTGCGCGTGCGCTCCACCGCACGGTTGTTCCTTGAGATCGATGCACGCATGGCCGGGACGACTGCAACCGACGCGCTCTTCGAACGGCTTTTCGATGCGGAGACGGTCGCGTCTTTCATCCTCCAGGCACACTACGCGGCGAACGCTTATTTCAGCCCTATGCCGTGTAATGGCGAGGCGCATCCGGCAGCAGCGCGCGGGAGCACGCTTACAGGCACGCGGGACATTGCAGGCATGATTGCGGCGGACTGGTACCGGCGCGCCGGTCTGACAGCGCGCGAGCTCCCGGGGATCGGCCACGCGGCGTTGCATCCGCAGATGCTGCGGGCGATCCGCCGGCAAGTGGCGTAGGAGCACGGGAATGCCGGGTGCCGAAGGCATGGCTGGGAAGACCCGCGCGACACTCGCGCCTATTCGAAGAACGGATCGGTGACGATCCGCTTTCCGAGCATGAAGGCATCGGCGACGTGCACCAGGGGTGAGACGTCCACGTCGCTCGCGCCGGTGGCGAGCAGCTCCGCAAAACGGGCATAGATACCGTCATACTCGGCTTCCGGCCCGTGGTCGGCCGCAACCCCGTCGATCGCCATCTTCGCACCGCCTTCGCTGAGGGCCAGCACGCCTGCGTCGGTCTCGACCGTAATGTCCCAGCTCTGCGGTCCCGTCTGGCGCCAATCGAAATCGGCCGTCACCGGTGCGCCTGCGGCATCGATGAACGCCAGCCTTGCCGCGATGGGCGTGTGCCGGTTCTGCGGGAATTCGAGCTCCGCGGCCGTAAGATGGACGGGCTGCGGCGTGATCTCAGTGAGGATCGACAGCGCGTTGATGCCGGGGTCGAAGACCCCTGCCCCGCCCGGCTCCCAGATCCACGCCTGGCCGGGATGCCAGCGGCGCACATCCTCCTTCCAGACGATGGTCGCACGGCGCACGGTCTTGCCGGCAAGCCAAGCCTTGGCAGGGCCGACCGCCGGCGCGAAACGCGAATGCCAGGTGGCGAAGAGCGAAAGGCCCTTCTCCTCTGCCAGCGCCTTGAGCGTGTGGACCTCGGCCACGGAGGCGCCCGGCGGCTTTTCCAGAAGCACGTGCCTGCCGGCCATGAGCGCTTGCCGCGCCATTGTGAACCGGACCTGCGGCGGTACGCACAGCGCGATTGCCGCAACGTCCGGGCGCTCCTCCAGGAACGTGTCGAGCGTGGCGAAGTTCTCCACCCCGTCGACATGCGTGTTGCGGCTCACCGTCGCCGCAAGAGTGAAGGAGGGATTGCGCCCGATCGAGGGAATATGCTGGTCGCGGGCGATCTTGCCGACGCCGGCGATGGCGATCGATACCGGTTCAGTGGCTTTCACGTGCAACGCCCCTTCCACGGTTACCGACCAGGAAATCGAAATCCGCGCCGGTGTCCGCCCCTTGTACGTGGGTATGGAACAGCCGCGCATAGCCGCTTTCGGGCACTTCGACCGACGGCTTCCACTCCTCCAGCCGAGCGGCGATCTCCACCTCCGGAACGTCGAGGTGGAGGCGGCGCGCCGGCACGTCGATCTCGATCATGTCGCCGTCGCGCACGATCGCCAGCGGACCGCCCACCGCTGCCTCGGGCGAGGTGTGGAGCACGACCGTGCCATAGGCGGTGCCGGACATGCGTGCATCCGAGATGCGGACCATATCGGTGATGCCCTTGCGCAGCACTTTCGGCGGCAGCCCCATATTGCCGACCTCGGCCATGCCGGGATAGCCCTTCGGCCCACAATTCTTCAGGACCATGACGCAGGTCTCGTCAATGTCGAGCGCCTCGTCGCCGATCTTGGCCTTGTAGTCCTCGATGCTCTCGAAGACCACGGCGCGGCCGCGATGGCGCATCAGATGCGGGCTGGCGGCCGAAGGCTTGATGACGGCGCCATCGGGCGCGAGGTTGCCGCGCAAGACGGCGATGCCGCCGTGCTGGGTGAGCGCCCTGTCGAAGGGGCGGATGACATCCTCGTTCCAGTTGCGGACCTCCGCCAGTTCTTCCGCGAGCGGCCGGCCCGAAACAGTGAGCGCACAGCCGTCGAGCCTGCCGGCCTCGAACAGCATCTTCAGCACCACCGGCAGCCCGCCGGCATAGAAGAACTCCTCCATGAGGTAGTCGCCGGACGGCATCAGATTGACGATGGTCGGAATGTCGCGGCCGACCCTATCCCAATCGTCCAGCGTCAGTTCGACGCCGATGCGGCCGGCGAGCGCCAGAAGGTGGATGACCGCATTGGTGGAGCCGCCGATGGCGCCGTTGACGCGGATGGCGTTCTCGAAGGCGGTGCGGGTGAGAATGTCGGAGGGCTTCAGATCGTCCTTGACCATGTCGACGATGCGCCGCCCCGTCAGATGCGCCATCACCCGGCGACGGCTGTCGACGGCGGGAATGGCCGCGTTGCCCGAAAGCGCCATGCCGAGCGCCTCGGCCATGGAGGCCATGGTGGAGGCGGTGCCCATGGTGTTGCAGGCGCCGGGCGAGCGCGACATCGACTGCTCGGCCTCCAGGAAGTCGGCGCGTGTCATCCGCCCGGCCTTTATGTCTTCCGACATCTGCCAAAGCGCCGTGCCCGAGCCCACCCGCTCACCGCGGAACCAGCCGTTGAGCATCGGCCCGACGGAAAAGGCGATCGCCGGAATGTCGACCGTCGCGGCGGCCATGAGCAGCGCC
>NZ_JBHSUM010000160.1:0-9080 GCF_042660605.1 Nitratireductor sp. GCM10026969 | reverse complement strand
TTCGTGGCCGGGCTGGCGCTGGGGGACGCGCTCTCGGCCACAGTGCCCGACGCACGAGTCGCGGTCGGCGTGGACGGCGCGGAGAGGGGGCGCAGCCGGTTTGCGCTGAAATGGCCGAACGACCTTTTGGCCGACGGGGCGAAACTGGCGGGAATTCTCCTGGAGTCCACCTCGCTCGAAGGCGGCCGGCTGGCGCTTGCCGCCGGCATTGGGGTGAACGTCGCTTCCCATCCAGAGGACGTGCCCTATCCGGCCACATCGCTCGCAAGCCTCGGTGCGAAACCTGACGCCGGAATGCTGTTTCTGGCGCTGTCGGACGCCTGGATCGACAATGTCCGTCTGTGGGACGGCGGTCGCGGGCTTGCGGCCGTTCGCGAGCGCTGGCTCGAGCGGGCGGCAGGTCTGGGTGGCGAGGTCTCGGTGCGTGTCGACGGCCGGGTGGTGCGGGGCATTTTTGAAACAATCGACGAATTATGCAGGTTCGTTATCCGTGAGGATGACGGCACGCGTTTGCGCATAGCGGCTGGTGACGTGCACTTCGGTGCCGTTGCTTCCGTGCGCGCGTGAAGGACCATAAGGGAGAGAACGTGGCTTCCAAGCAGCCGGAACTGGTGTTTTGCCCCTTGGGCGGGGTGGGCGAGATCGGAATGAATTTCGCGCTCTACGGCTATGGGCCGCCACAGGAGCGCAAGTGGATCGTCGTCGATTGTGGTGTCACCTTTCCCGGCCCGGACTTGCCGGGCGTCGACCTCGTTCTTCCGGATATCCGGTTCATCGAAAAGCAGGCGGAGAACCTCGCCGGGATCGTGATCACCCATGCGCACGAGGACCACTACGGGGCGCTGCTCGACCTCTGGCCGCGCCTGAAGACCAATGTGTGGATGACGCCATTCACGGCCGGCCTTCTGGAAGCCAGGCGCGCCGGTGAACTGAATGCGCCGGATGTGCCCGTCACCATCTTCCGCGCGGGCGAACGCTTCACCGTCGGGCCTTTCGCCATCGAGGCGATCGACGTGACGCACTCGATCCCCGAGCCGGTTTCGCTGGCGATCACCACTCCAGTCGGTACCATCGTCCATACAGGCGACTGGAAGCTCGATACTGCACCGGCGTTGGGCCCCAAGACAGACGAGGCTCGTTTCCGGGCGCTGGGCGAGGCGGGCGTGCTGGCGCTCGTCTGCGATTCCACCAATGCCATGCGCGAGGGCGAATCGCCGTCGGAGGAGGCCGTGGCGGGCGGACTGAAGGAGGTGATCGAGAAGGCGGAGGGCCGTGTCGCCGTCACCACCTTCTCTTCCAATGTCGGGCGCATCCGCTCGATCGCCGAGGCGGCGCGCGACGCCGGGCGGCAGGTGCTGGTGCTCGGACGGTCCCTGCAGCGCGTCATCGATGTGGCGTCCGAGCTCGGCTACATGGAGGGCCTGCCGCCTTTCCTGACGGAGGAGGATTTCGGCTATATCCCGCGCGAAAACGCCGTGGTCCTTTGCACTGGCAGCCAGGGAGAGCCGCGCGCGGCGCTTGCCAAGCTGTCGCGCGACGAGATGCGCAACGTGGCGCTGTCGCCGGGCGATACGGTGGTCTTCTCCTCGCGGGTGATCCCGGGCAACGAGAAGGCGATCATCACAATCAAGAACCGGCTCATCGAGCAGGGCGTGAAGATCATCGAGGACACGGACGCGCTGGTCCATGTCTCCGGTCACCCGCGCCGCAGCGAACTCAAGAAGATGTACGACTGGATCAAGCCGCGTATCCTGGTGCCCGTTCACGGCGAGGCGGCGCATCTGGTGGCCCACGGTGCGCTCGGCGCGATGGCGGGCATTCCCGAGGTGGCGCAGGTGCGCAATGGCGACATGCTGCGACTTGCGCCGGGAGCGGCGGAAATCATCGACCAGGTGCCTTGCGGGCGCATTTTCAAGGACGGTAGAGTGATCGGCACGGATGACGAGGTCGGCGTGCGCGAAAGACGCAAGCTGTCCTTCGCCGGACATGTGGCCGTGAACGTCGTGCTCGACGATCGCTACGATCTTGCCGGCGATCCCGACCTTGTTGCGCTGGGCGTCGCCGAGGCGAATGCGCGCGGCGAGCCGCTGGAGGAGATAATGCTGGAAGCGGCGGTCGGTGCCGTCTCCAGCATTCCGCGGCCGCGGCGCAAGGATCTCGATCTGGTGGCCGAATCGGTACGCCGCGCCGTGCGCGCCGCCGCGAACGATGCCTGGGGAAAAAAGCCGATCGTGACGGTCTTCGTCACCCAATAGGGGAAGAGAGATGCTCGGCAGGCTCAATCACGTCGCCATCGCCGTGCCGGATCTGGCCAATGCCACCGCCGTCTACCGCGACGTTCTGGGTGCCGCGGTCTCCCAGCCGCAGCCGCTGCCCGAACATGGCGTGACGGTCGTCTTCGTCGATCTCGACAACACCAGGATCGAGTTGCTCGAACCGCTGGGCGAAAATTCGCCTGTCGCCCGCTTCCTGGAGCGTTGTCCGGATGGCGGCATGCACCATATCTGCTACGAGGTCGATGATATCGCCGCCGCCCGTGAGCGTCTGGCCGCGCATGGCGCACGGGTGCTGGGCGATGGAGAACCGAAAATCGGCGCGCACGGCAAGCCGGTGCTCTTCCTCCACCCGAAGGATTTCGCCGGCACCCTGATCGAGATCGAGCAGGTGTGACCCGACGCCGCGTCCTGCGCGTCTTAAAATCGCCGCCCGAGGCACTATTGTGCGAACCGGCTCCGCGACCATGGGGCAACGGAGAGCGGAATGACCTGGATATCCCTTGCCGCTGTATTTTTCATCGCTTGGTGGCTGATGCTGTTCGTGTCGCTGCCCTTCGGGCTGCGCACGCAGGATGACGAAGGCGATGTTGTTCTCGGCACCGAATCGAGTGCGCCGCGCGGGCCGCATATGCTGCGCGCCATGATTCGCACCACGGTGCTGACCGTTCTCCTGATCGGCGCCTATTATGCGCTCACGGCCGTCATGGGCTTCGGCTTCGAGGACATCCCGCGCGTCGTGCCGGATTTCTGAAATTCAAGGCAAAAAAAAGCAAGGCACCAGGCCTTGCAACTAAACGCGTCCGATCCTCATCCGTTTCCTCAACGGCGGCTGCGAGCATCCGCGCCGGGATCGTATCCTCCCAAGACTTTGACCGCGTATCGAGAGCGGATTGTCGTTCTGCTCTCTTGTTATGTGATAGTCACATTAGACTAAGTTTCGAGGCAATGTCACGAAAAATTTTGCCCTACATTGGACATGTTACCACTTGACCGTGCTTCGGGCGCTTTGCCGCTGCGAGGGTGGCGGTCGCCTTCAAACCCGTGGGTTTTCAAGCTGTCACGAAATGGCTAAGAAGCCCGAGGATATCTTTCGGCGGCGTTGATTCCGCCCCCTGTATTTACGGATCCGTTCATGCGACTGTCGCGCTTCTTTCTGCCCATTCTGAAGGAGAATCCCCGCGAGGCGGAGATCGTCTCGCACCGGCTGATGCTGCGCGCGGGCATGATCCGGCAGCAGGGCGCGGGCAGCTTCTCCTGGCTGCCGCTCGGCAAGCGCGTTCTCGACAAGGTCTGCAATATCATTCGCGAGGAGCAGAATCGCGCCGGCGGTCAGGAAATCCTGATGCCGACCATCCAGTCGGCCGAATTGTGGATGGAGAGCGGGCGCTATGACGATTACGGCAAGGAGATGCTGCGCATCACCGACCGGCATGAGCGCAAGATGCTCTATGGGCCCACCAACGAGGAGATGGTCACCGACATCTTCCGCGCCTATGTGAAGTCCTACAAGGATCTGCCGCTGAACCTCTACCACATCCAGTGGAAGTTCCGCGACGAGGTTCGGCCGCGTTTCGGCGTCATGCGCTCACGCGAGTTCCTGATGAAGGACGCCTACAGCTTCGACCTGGATTTCGAAGGTGCGCGGGCCGCTTACAACCGCATGTTCGTGGCGTATCTGAGGACCTTCCACCGCATGGGGCTGAAGGCCATTCCCATGCGCGCCGAAACCGGCCCGATCGGCGGCGATCTCAGCCATGAGTTCATCATTCTCGCCTCCACCGGCGAGAGCGAGGTGTTCTGCCACCGGGAGTTTCTCGACCTGCCCGTTCCCGGCGCCGATATCGATTTCACCGACGAAGCCCAGATCGGCGGGGTGGTGTCCCAATGGACGGCGCCTTATGCGGCGACGGACGAAATGCATGAAGAGGCGGCGTGGAAGGACGTGCCGGACAAGGACCGGCTTTCCGCGCGCGGCATCGAGGTCGGCCACATCTTCCATTTCGGGACCAAGTATTCCGAGCCCATGAAGGCCAGCGTGACGGGACCCGACGGGCAGGAACACTTCGTTTCCATGGGATCCTACGGCATTGGCCCCAGCCGGCTCGCCGCGGCGATCATCGAGGCGGGCCACGACGAGAACGGCATCATCTGGCCTGAAGCCGTGGCGCCGTTCGACGTTATGCTCATCAACATGAAGACGGGCGATGCGGAGTGTGACCGGGTTTGCGGTGAGCTTTACGCCGGGTTGAGGTCGGCCGGCCGCGAGGTCCTCTACGACGATACGGACGGCCGGGCCGGCGCCAAGTTTGCCACCGCGGATCTCATCGGCCTTCCCTGGCAGATCATCGTCGGCCCGCGCGGTGTGGCCAACGGCGAGGTCGAGATCAAGAATCGCGCCACGGGGGAGCGGCAGACCCTCGCCATCTCCGCGGTGCCCGGCCGGTTCGGCGCGCGCGCATGAACGACAAGGCGGAAGCCGGCGGAGAGACACGGCCGTTCTCCTACTTCGAGCGACTGGTCGCCTGGCGTTATCTGCGCTCGCGGCGCAAGGAAACCGTCGTCTCCGTCATCGCCTCCATTTCCTTTATCGGCATCACGGTCGGCGTCGCCACGCTGATTGTCGTCATGGCCGTGATGAACGGCTTCAGGGCCGAGCTTCTGAACCGCATCCTCGGCGTGCAGGGGCACTTGATCGTGCAGCCGACCGACATGCCGCTCGACAATTACGACGCCGTCGCCGGCCGTATTTCCGAGGTTCCCGGGGTCAGGCTCGCCGTGCCCCTGGTGGAGGGGCAGGTTCTCGCCTCCGGGCGCAGCGGTGCCGGCACCGGCGCGCTGATCCGCGGCGTGCGCGCGGAAGACCTGACGGAGATGGACCTGATCTCGCAAAACGTGCGCCAGGGCTCGCTGATCGATTTCGCCGCCGGGCAGGGAGTTGCTGTGGGTTCCCGCCTGGCCCAGAACCTCGGGCTGGGCCTGGGGGATACGATCACGCTCATTTCGCCGGAGGGCAACGTCACGCCCTTCGGCACGACGCCGCGCGTGAAGGGCTATCCGATCACGGCGATCTTCGAGATCGGCATGTCGGAATATGACGCCGCCATCCTGTTCATGCCGATGCAGGAGGCCCAGCTCTATCTCAATGTCGAGGGGCTGGCGCAGCACATCGAGGTCTTTGTCGACGATCCCGATAACGTGGATGCCCTACGACCGCTGGTGGAGGAGGCGGCCCAGCGTTCGGTCCTGATTTCCGACTGGCGCCAGCGCAACCGGACGCTTTTCTCCGCGCTGCAGGTGGAGCGCAACGTCATGTTCATGATCCTGACGCTGATCGTGCTCGTTGCCGCGCTCAACATCATTTCCGGCATGATCATGCTGGTGAAGGACAAGGGACACGACATCGCCATCCTGCGCACCATGGGGGCGACCAGCGGGTCGATCATGCGCATCTTCCTGATGGCGGGGGCGGCGATCGGCGTGGCCGGCACGCTGGCCGGCTTCATCCTCGGCACGCTGCTTTGCATGAACGTCGAATCGATCCGGCAGTTCTTCTCGTGGCTCTCGGGGACCACGATCTTCGATCCGGAGGTCTATTTCCTGAGCCAGTTGCCGGCGGACATGCAGACGGGGGAGACGGCGGCCGTCGTGCTCATAGCGCTGGTCCTGTCCTTCCTCGCCACCCTTTTCCCCGCCTGGCGCGCTTCGCGCCTCGACCCCGTGGAAGCCCTGAGATACGAGTAAATGGCCGAAAGCGTCTTGGAACTGAAGTCGATCGACCGGCGCTATGTGCAGGGTTCCAAGGAACTCGTCATCCTGAATGGCGCGGATTTCACGCTCTGTCCCGGTGAAATGGTGGCGCTGGTGGCGCCGTCCGGCACGGGCAAGTCGACGCTTCTGCACATTGCCGGTCTTCTGGAATATCCCGATGCCGGCGACATCGTCATCAACAGCCAGTCTTGCGCGGAGCTTTCCGACGACAGCCGCACGGCGATCCGCCGTGCAGAGATCGGCTTCGTCTATCAGGCCCATCATCTCCTGCCGGAGTTCACCGCGCTGGAGAACGTGATGATGCCGCAACTCATCGCCGGGCTCGGTCCCGCCGAGGCGCGCGAGCGGGCCACGCAGCTTCTCTCCTATCTGAAGCTCGGACCGCGGGTCGACCGCCGCCCGGCCGAGCTGTCCGGCGGACAACGGCAGCGCGTGGCGATCGCCCGCGCCGTCGCCAACGCGCCGATGGTCCTGCTCGCCGACGAACCGACCGGCAATCTCGACCCCGGTACCGCTGGCTATGTCTTCGACGCCCTGGAGGCGCTGGTGCGTCATTCCGGCCTTGCCGCTTTGATTGCCACGCACAACAAGGAACTGGCTGCGCGCATGGACCGGCGCGTGACGCTGTCCGAGGGCAAGGTGGTGGAGATGGTGGAGACCTGAAGCGGGATGTGTTCGGGCGCATCCGTCTCCGCGATCAACCTGCTATCACTCCGGCCTTCGGGACGACGTGGCGGCGGCGATTTCGCACAATTTCGTCCCACTTTGGTGCCCGGCCGCTAAGACCGGCTTCTTGTAATCGGATGCACGGACCAAAAACTACGGCGTCCTTCGTGCGGTCCGAATGAACGCACGGCGCCGCAGCTATCTGTGGCTGAGGATGTTCACTACCCGGCCGAACGGATCGCGCACATAGAAGCGGCGAACACCCCAGGGCTCGTCAGCCGGACCGTATTCGATCGCAAATCCAGCCGCTTTCATGCGCGCCAGCGCAGCGTCCAGGTCATCGACTTCGATGGACAGGTCGGGTGTCTCCGTCCCCGAGCCGCCTTCCGAGGCGATGCTGACCTGCACGCCCGGTGCGCCGGATGCGCCATAGGTCACGATCCACCCAAGGTCCATCAGGCGGTCGAGGCCGAGTGCCTCACCATAGAACTGCTCGGCGGCGGCGGTATCCCGCGTATCGATATTGGTGACAATTCGCTTGACCTCCATGACTTCCGACTCCAGCCGCATTCAATTCGCCATCACGCCGATGGTGCGGGAGCGGCAAGCCATGGGAGGGCTTGGCGGTCCCTGACGGGGGAACTTTGCGCCAGGGGCAATTACGCGGAACGATGAAAGCAGTGACTCAACCGCATTCCACGATCGCCCGCGCCGACCCGTTCCCGCCAATCTTTCGCGCAGTCTACCAGAATGCACTTTACCCGCTGTTAACGCTGTGAACCAGCGCACCTGATGGGGACACCGTGTTGTGATTGACAAGAACATAGTATGAACATATAAGGTTCATATCAAGATCATGAAGCGGTTTTGCACAGGAGAAACCCATGGCCGACCTCATTCAGGATGTTCTCTCACTGGTTGCCGTCAGCTCCTTCATCGTCGTCGCCGCCACCTGGATCGGCGCGTTGTGAGCTGTCAGCCGACCCGAAGGGGGCGCCGGCAGGTGGCCCCGCAGAAAAGTGATGCCGACAGCCGCCGGCGGTAGGCATCGTTCAGGCATGGTATCCTCGGGTAAAACCAGACGATGACGAATGGCAGGGGTGTTTCGTTAATCGCCGACGGTGGGGGAACCGCGTTACTATCTCCACTTTCGTCATCGTGGGGCTTGGGCTTGACCCGAGGATCCATGCCGAACATCGCTATGCCGCCATCGGTGAAGAATTGGCGCCGCTGGTATTGGCTCGCATGCCCGAATCGTACCCATGCGCGGCGGTTGCGGGGAAATGGGCGGAGCGTGATGCCCGCCGCTCACGTGGTTCTGGAAAAGACTGGTTTCCCCCGTCAGGTATTCGCGCCAAGCGAATAGGTGGATTGCCACATCACGTCCGCGGGACGGTGGAATCGGCTCGGATAAGGCGGTGGGCGCCTATCGTTGGCGTCGCGCCATACGTTCCTCGCGCGAGCGCCGGCGTGGCCGCTCGGTGCCGCCTCCCTCGCCGCCAAGCACCTTGCGCGGTGGCAACTTTACCTGGGCGGCCAGTCTGGGGAAGGGGTCCACCTTGTTGGGCAGGGCCATGGCGTAGACGAAGTGCTCCTGGAACTTCGGCTCCAGCGCAGTTTCGATCTTCTCGATCCGGCGCACCGTCTCCTCGATCTCGCGGCGATGATTGCGATTGAGCAATGCCATGCGCGCGCCGGTGCCGGCGGCATTGCCGACCGCGGAGACCTTCTCCAGATCGCAGTCGGGAATGAGGCCCAGCACCATCGCATAGCTCGGGTCGATGAAGGAGCCGAAGGCGCCGGCGAAGCGGATCGTGTCGACGGTCTCCACGCCCTGCTTTTCCATCAGAAGCTTCGTGCCGGCGTAGAGTGCGGCCTTGGCGAGCTGGATGGCGCGCACGTCGTTCTGGGTGACCGTGATGCGTGGCGTTGCTTCACTGAGCACGTAGGAGAAGGTACGACCCTCCGCGACGATACGGGGGCTTTTGAGAGCCAGCGCGCCGTCGATCACGCCGTCCTCGGAAATGATGCCGGAAAGATACATCTCGGCGATCACCTCGATGATACCGGAGCCGCAGATGCCGGACACCCCCGTGGCTTCCACCGCCTCGGCGAAGCCCGGCTCGTCCGACCACAGATCACAGCCGATGACGCGGAAGCGCGGCTCGAGTGTTTCGCGGTCGATACGCACGCGCTCGATGGCGCCCGGGGCGGCGCGCTGGCCGGAAGAAATCTCGGCGCCCTCGAAGGCGGGGCCGGTGGGCGAAGAAGCGGCGACGACGCGCCGGCGATCGCCGAGCACGATCTCGGCATTGGTGCCGACATCGACGATCAGCATCATCTCGTCCTGCCGGTGCGGACCTTCCGACA
>NZ_JBHSUM010000159.1:0-9188 GCF_042660605.1 Nitratireductor sp. GCM10026969 | reverse complement strand
CTCGGCGCCGCTCGCGCCTCGGCACGATCTTCTTTGCAGCCCTTGCCCTCCTCGTCTCGCTGGCGGTGGGCCTGTGGACCGATCAGCTGATCCGCGGCCTCTTCGCCCGCGCCGACTGGCTGGGCTGGGTTGCGGCGGGGCTGGCGCTCGTCGCATTCTTCGCATTTCTTGCGATCCTCGCCCGCGAGACCGTCGCCCTTTCCCGTCTTGCCTCGGTGGAGAAGATCCGACGGCGCGCGGACGAGGCGTATGAAAGCGACGAAACGCGTGCAGCGCAGAGGGTCGTGACCGATCTCACAAATCTTCTGTCCAGCCACGCCGAAACGGCAGCGGGGCGGCGCGCGCTCAAGGAACTCGAAGGCGAGATCATCGACGGCCGAGACCTTCTGCGCATTGCCGAGAAGGAGCTGCTCTCCCCGATCGACGCCCGCGCCCAGAAGCTCGTGCTCGACGCGGCCAAGCGCGTTTCGATGGTGACGGCGGTCAGCCCGCGCGCGCTGGTCGACGTGGCTTATGTCCTGTTCGAGGCGGCGCGGCTTTTGCGCCGGCTTTCCGAACTTTATTGCGGACGGCCCGGCTTTCTGGGTTTCCTGCGCCTGTCACGAGGTGTGCTGGCCCATCTGGCGGTAACCGGCTCGATGGCCATGGGTGATTCGCTTGTCCAGCAGATCGTCGGCCACGGCATTGCCGCGCGGCTTTCGGCACGGCTCGGCGAAGGCATCGTCAACGGCATGCTGACGGCGCGAATCGGGATTGCCGCCATGGCCACCATCCGCCCCCTCGCCTTCCGTGCCGTGGAGCGCCCCGGCATGGGCGACTTCCTGAAGGCGCTGACCCAATTCGCCTCAAAAAACGAAGAAACAGCGGCGAAGAAACACAAATGAGGCTTGTCCGGCCGGCCCGATTGCCGCATCTTCGCGCGGGCGGTGCCCGGCTCGGCATCGCCCGGTGATAAAGCGTTAACCAAAATTCCTCATGCTGGGCGGGATCGTCCACGTCAGCAGTTTGTCCGGGTTCCCATGTCGTCAGCTTCGCGCCTGCTTGCTCTCCTGCCGTTTGCCGCTGCGCTGGCCGTTACCGCGCAGGAACCAGCCGCAGCCTCCGAGCGCGACCAGCGCTTTTTCAAGCAGGTCGAGGGCCAATGGTCCGGGCCCGGTGAAATCGTCGCCGGCAAGTACAAGGGCACGAAGTTCGTTTGCACCTTCGCCGGCTCGACCCCACGGGATGCGATCGGCATGGCGCTCGACGGCGGCTGCCGTGTCGGCGTCTTCAACCAGGACATGTCGGCGCGGGTGGAGCGTGCGCGTTCGGGCTATCGCGGCACCTTCCTCGACGGCGCAAAGGGCAAGGGCCTCGATGTGGTCAGCGGATCGGTGAACGGCAAATACGCCGTCTTCGGCATCCACCGCAACGAACTGACCGGCGCCATGCGTGCCCAACTGACCGACAAGGAAACGATGAACATAACCATTTCCGTCCATGTGGAGGAGGAACTGGTGCCGGTCATCGGCATGACGCTGAAGCGGCTCGACACGCAGGCCGTGGGCGCGCTGGCAACCGAATAGCGTCTGATTTGCGCAATTCCGGGCGGAACGCCGACGTCACCTTCCCGGAATTGCTCAACCCTTTTCCAGCCACCAACCGCTGTCCGGGGTGATCCTGTCGATTCCCGAGGCGTCGATCCGCTCCAGATGCTCGGCGACGGTGCGTCCGTCCACCACGAGACCGGGGGCGATCTCGGCCAGCGGCACCAGCACGAAAGCCCGCTCCAGCATGCGCGGATGGGGGATTTCCAGGCCCTCTTCCGCGACACGCTCGTCTCCGAAGAAGAGAATATCGATGTCGATCGGGCGCGGTCCCCAGCGTTCGCGCCGCTCGCGCTTCAGTTCGCGTTCGATGTCCAGGCAGAATGTCAGCAAATCGCGCGGCCGCAAGCCGGTCTCGACCGCCGCTACCGCATTCAGGAAATCGGGCTGGTCGCGCTTGCCCCATGGCGGCGTCCGGTAAAGCGCGGAGACCCCCACCACCCTCGTTTCGGCGGAAGCGTCGAGTTCGCGCAGCGCAGCCGCCATGGCTCTGGCGGGATCACCGATATTGCCGCCGAGCCCCAGAAAGGCGCGGTTTCGCGCGGCAACCATCACGTGTCCGCCTCAGCGGTCAGCACGGCATCGGCGATGCGCAGCGCGTCCAGGTTCTCGGGAATGTCGTGCACGCGAAAGATCGATGCGCCCTTCAACCGCAACAGCGCGCTGGTGGCGGCGGTGCCCACGGCGCGTTCGTCCCGGTCGCGATTGGTCAGCGCGCCGACGAAGCGCTTGCGCGAGGTGCCGACGGCGAGCGGAAACCCGAGCCCGGCCAATTCGCCAAAGCGCCCCATGATCCGGAAATTCTCGTCCGTGTCCTTGGCGAAGCCGAAACCCGGATCGAGCACGATCTGCGCGTCGGGCACGCCCGCCTCGCGGGCGATATCCAGCGAACGGCGCAGGAAATGGAACTGGTCGGCGATGACTTCGGGCAGCTTCTCCCGTTCGCGCCCGTTGTGCATGATCACCAGTCCCGCACCGGTTTCGGCGGCAAGGGCGGCGATGCGCGTGTCCTTCTGCAGGCCCCAGACGTCATTAACGATGTGCGCCCCGGCGGCAACCGCCAACCGCGCCGTCTCCGCGTGGTAGGTGTCGATGGACAGGATCATCCCGTCCTCTTCCGCCAGTTTCTCTATGACGGGCAGCACCCGCTTCTGCTCTTCCGACGGCTCGACCGGCGTCGCCCCGGGGCGCGTCGACTCGCCGCCCACGTCGATGATGGTGGCCCCTTCCTCCAGCATGGCGCGCGCGCGCGCCAGCGCGCTATCGACCGCCGCATGGCGCCCGCCGTCGGAGAAGCTGTCGGGCGTAACGTTGAGAATGCCCATGATGTGCGCCTCGGCTCCCAGTTCGAGCGAGCGCCCATGGGCGAGTTTCCATTGGCGCGGTGTTTCCATCATCCTCGTCCCGTATGTTGCCGATCCGAGTTGTGGGACGCACCGCGAGCGAAATCAATCGACATTTCCGGTCCCGGCTCCTTTGGCGTAGCTTTGCCTTGCGTCCCTCCTCGCCTTGCAGCAATGTCATCGGCGGGAGGCTCGCGATGCGTGCTGCTGTTTGCGTTCTTCTGGCTTTATCGATCGCCGTGCCGGCATCCGCCGCCAGCCTGTCGCGCACTTACAGCTATTTTCCCGTGGGCGGCATGACCCTGACGGAAATCGAGCGGCAATTGCGGGAGCGCGGACCCCGCCTGGAAAGCACCGGTCAGAGACACCCCGGCGCCACGAGCATGGAATTCACCACCCGGATCGACTATGCCGAGGGCGACGGGTACTGCCACGTCGCCGATGCCCGCGTCAGCGTGGAAGCCAAGGTGTTATTGCCCAAATGGCGCGACCGGCGGCGGGCGGAGCGGGAGGTGCGGCTCATCTGGGACACGCTCTCCCGCGACATCAAGCGCCACGAGGAAAGCCATCTCAGCATCGCCAAGACCCATGCGCGCCGCCTCGAAGACGCGCTGAAGAATCTGGGCCGTATGACAAGCTGCGAGGCCCTGGCGCGCAAGGCGGAAGCAACGACGGCGCGCATGCTGGCCGAGCACGATGCCGCCCAGGACCGGTTCGACCGCATCGAGGCGATCAACTTCGAAAGCCGCATCCTGCGCCTTCTACGCTACCGGCTGGAGCAGATCGAAGCCGGCCGGCTGCAGCCTTGAGCTAGCCCTGCCGCTCCGGCACCTCGACAACCAGCCCGTCGAGCTCGTCGCGTACCCGGATCTGGCAGGACAGGCGCGAATTGGGCCGCGGCTCGTAGGCGAAGTCCAGCATGTCCTCCTCCATTGCCTCCGGCGGCCCGACGACATCCGTCCATGCCTCGTCCACATAGACGTGGCAGGTGGCGCAGGCACAGGCACCGCCGCATTCGGCCTCGATGCCCGGCACGCCGTTGCGGATGGCGTTTTCCATCACGGTGGAACCGTTCTCGGCTTCCACCTCAAAGCGAGAGCCGTCGAAAGCGATGTAGGTGAGCTTGGTCATATATTGAGTGGGTCCGAAGGGAGTGTCATCGCACCGGCGTTGCGGCCGGCAGCCATCGAGGCTCGACATAATGACTGCACCCGAGGTGTCAACCGCTGCGGGGGTCCGGCGGCTCGAATCGATCGTGCACGAACAGCCGCACCTCCTCCACCAGTTCGCCGAGGCGCTCGCTGAGCGAGGGGGAAAACGGCGCCTCCTCTACCGCGGCCGCGCAGTTGGCCAGCGCGAAGGCCCCGACGGCCCGCGCCGAGCCCACCAGGCTGTGGGCGAGCTGCCGGCGTGACTGGGTGTCCGAATTCGACAATGCATCGCGAACGGTGACCGCCTGCTCGACGAACAGCCCGAGCACTTCCCGCTCCAGCACCGTGTCACCGAGAGTCTGTCGGCTCAGATGCGTAAGATCGATCGGTGGCTCCCCGACCTGCCGACCTTTATTGTGCTGCCCCTTATGCATGACGCCCCCAAGATCGAACGCACGAGGCCTAGGGACCCGCGCGTGCATATTGCGTTAACAGCGAAACCTGAATGCCCGCAATTCGACCAGACTATCGTTAACCTTATGTTTAAACTTTTGGGTATCGCCGCCAGAACGTATTTTCATCACAACCCTGTGTCAGTACGATACGGATCGGCGCAATGTGGGTGCAAAAGGGCCGCGAGGATCCGTTTCGGAACGGCCCAAAGAGTACAGGGTGACGGCGTATGGCGCAAAATATAACAACAAAGAAGGCACCGCAGGATGATTTCGCGCGGGAACTCGAGGAGGCACTCGAGCTCGATGCGGCCGAATTCCAGAACGCCGACGGCGATCTGGATGTAGCCGCCTCGATGGAGGACCTGGAGGCGCAGATCTCGCTCGCCGCGGAAGAGCTGGCGCGCGAAGGGCGCGACGACGATGCGGACGACAGCAGCCTCGACGACGGGATGAACGGCCACGCGGAGGACGAGCCGAAGGCGGAGGAAGCCTCGGCCGGGGCAGACGCGGCGGCTGCCGAGGAAGCACCCTCCGGGGCACGCACCGAAAAGCTGCGTCCCGCCGAGCCTGGACCTTCGAGCTCCACCCCCTTCATCCTGGCACCGGCCAACGACGACCAGCAGCGCGAGATCCGCTACACCGCGCGCAAGTTCGACCGGCAACCCTCACGCACCATCTATTGGGCCGCCGCCGTCCTGTCGGTGCTCTGGATCGCCGGCGCAATCATGATCGGCCATCTGCTCTATGGGCCGGCATTGTGGCAGATCCGCTCGCCCGAGGGCCTGCTGGCCGCACCCCACGCCATCGCGCTTGCCGTCGGCGCCCTCGTCCCGGTCATGCTGTTCTGGGGCTTCGCGGTGATGATCCGCCGGGCCCAGGAAATGCGGATCGCCGCCCAGGAGATGGCGGAGATGGCCTTCCGGCTGGCCGAGCCGGAAAACCTTGCCCAGGATCGGGTGATGATGGTCGGCCAGGCCGTGCGCCGGGAAGTGCAGGCCATGGGCGACGGCATCGAGCGCACCCTGGCGCGCGCCGTCGAGCTCGAGACACTGGTGCACACGGAGGTCAACGAGCTGGAGCGCGCCTATTCGGAGAACGAGTCGCGCATCCGCCTTCTGGTCGACAGTCTGGGCAGCGAGCGCGAAGGTATTGTCAGCCACGCCGAACGCGTGCGCGCCTCGATCACCGGCGCCCACGAAATACTGAAGGAAGAGCTGGACGCCGCCGGCGAACAGATCCGTCTCAGTGTCGACGGCGCGTCGCAAAGGCTCACCGAGTCCCTCGGCCAGTCGGGCAACAATCTGGTCGAGCGCATCAACGCCACGGGTGAATCCATCTACCTGGCGATGGACGAGCGCACCGACACGCTGTCGAAGCACATCACCTCGGCCGGCGACAACCTCGCCGGACTGCTCGACCAGCGCGTCTCCTCCCTCACCACCTCGGCGGAGAACTTCATCCAGCGCATGGACGAGTCCACCGGCACGGTCTCGCAGGCCATCGATCAGCGCACGCAGGACCTTGCGCAGCGGATTACGACCTCGGGCGACTCGGTGGCGCGGCTGCTCGACGAGCGTGTTGCCTCGCTGGGCAGCGCGACCGACCGTTTCGTGGAGCGTGTCGACGGATCGACCGGAACGATCACCCAGGCCATCGAACAGCGCGCGGGCGACGTCGCCGGCCGCATAACGCATTCCGGCAATGCGGTAACGCAGGCGCTGGACGAGCGCATTACCGCCCTCGACGGCTCGACTGAACAGTTGGTCGAGCGCATGAACCATTCGAGCGCGGCCATCACCGAGACCTTCGAGCAGCGCGCCCAGATGTTGTCGCAGCGCGTCACCGAATCCGGCGAAGGCATCGCCGGCCTGCTTGACCAGCGCATCGCCGCCCTCGGTGAACGCACTGAGGACGCCACCCGCTCGCTGGGCGAGCTCTTCGACGGCCGCGTGTCCGGCCTGGTCAATTCCCTGGGCGAGGCATCGCACAAGCTCAATGCCGAGTTCGATTCCCGCCTGAGCCAGCTCGACAATGCGCTTTCCCAGCGCGGACAGTCGCTTATCGCCGAGTTCTCGACTCGTGCGGAAGCGCTCGACACGGGCATGCAGAAGCTCGATGCGGCGCTCGAAGCCCGTGCCCGCGGCATTAACGAATCGCTCGTGGAGCGTGCGCGAGAGATCGCCGACACCTTTGCGAGCGGCCGCGACGACGTCTCCGCGGCCGTCGAGGCGGGCAGGAACGCAATCGACAACGACCTTTCCGGCCTCGTTGCCTCGACGTCGTTGATGCTCGAATCCAAGGGCGAGGAATTCGGACGGCTCCTGGAAGACGGTCAGGCGCGCTTGAGCGCACGGCTCGATGCCGATCTCGGCAAGTTCGACGCCGTGCAGGGGCGCATCGACGAGGCCGTGGGACGGCAGGTCGAGGCCGTCACGCAGAGCCAGGAGCGTCTCCAGGGGCTGCTCGATGCGGATCTGCGCAAGCTGGAAGAGACCCGCAACGGGTTCGAGGCTCGCATCGCCGGCCAGATCGAGAAGTTCTCCGAGACGCGCAGCAGTTTCTCCTCGGCTCTGGAACATGACATCGCCCGGATCGCCGAGCAGCGCGAAACGCTCACCGATGCCATTCGTGCCGATGTCGACCAGGTCAACGCCGCCTTCAACCAGCAGATCGGCGTGATCGAGGAGCGCACGCAGACCATGGAGAAGGCGCTGACGGTCGGCGTCGACAATGTCCGCCAGACGCTGGAAAACAGCGCAGTCGTGGTGGCCGGCGCCCTGCGCGAGAAGGTCACGGAAGCCACCGCCGCACTCGGCGACGAGACGGCCAGGGTGCTCGACGGGGTCGATCAGCGGATCGCCGCACGCGTCGACAGCGCCGCCGGCCAGCTCGGCGAGCAGGCCGACCGGATCGACCGCACTTTCGAAGGCGCGGCACGGCGCATCGCTGAACAGACCGACGCCTTCGGCCAGCATTTCGCGGACATCGACGGGCGGGTCGCCGCCCGCATTTCCGAAACCGCGCAAGTTCTCGAGAGCCGGGCCGAAACGGTGGCGCGCACCTTCGAGGGTGTCGACGAGCGCATCGCCGCGCGGACGCGGGAGTCCGCCGAAACCCTGGCGCAGCGTGCCGCGGGCCTGTCGCAGACCTTCGACGAGGTCGACCAGCGCATCATCGCCCGCACGCACCAGACCTCGGCCGAGCTGGACGCCCGCGCCGCGGCCATGGCCGAAAGGCTGGCTGAGATCGAAAACCGCCTGAAGGCGACCGCAGGTTCCACCGCCTCTACCTTCGTCAACAGCATGTCGGAGGTCGAAAAGCGCATCGATGAAAGTCTCGGGCGCACGCAGACGACCCTCAGCGCGGGCATCGGCGATGCCGAGGAGCGGTTGAAACAAAGCGCCGAGCAGGCGGCGAACCATGTCGGCGAACAACTCTCGCGCACCCAGGCCGACCTGGTGTCCACCGCCGACACTATCGGCCAGACCTTCGCCGCCGTGAACGAGCACATTTCCAGGCGCACGGGCGAGACCGTGCGCACGCTGGAGGAGCGCACCAAGGAGTTCAACGCCATGCTGGCCGGGCGCAGCGCCGAGATCGCCCGCGTTCTCGACGAAACGGCGCGTCCGCTCGTGGAGCGGTTCGAAGCCAGCGGCGGAGAATTGCAGCAGAGCATCGAGGCCGTCACCCAGCGCACGACCGAGCGCCTGCAGCAGGAGAACGCCGCACTCGTCAACGCGCTGGCCAGCCGCACCACCGAGACGTTGAACGCGATCGAGCACGCCCGTACCAACCTCTCCGGCAAGGTGGACGACCTCCTGGCGCGCCTGAACGCCTCCGGCGAGAAGCTAGGCGAACTCGTGGAATCGGCATCGCAGAACCTGTCGAGCGTCGACGAAAGGCTCACCAGCACCACGCGTGAATTCGCCCAGAGCGCGGAGAAGGCAGCCGAGACCTTCGCCAACTCCGCAAGCCTCATCAACGCGAATTCGGGCCGCCTTTCGGACTTTTCGGAGCGGACCTTGCGGGAGATTTCCGCCATCGCCAGCCGTTTCGAGGACCACAGCCGCGTGCTGGAAAGCGCCTCGAACCTGCTCGAGCAGGCGCAAAGCGGCCTGGGCTCGACCCTTGAAGGCCGTCAGCAAGCGCTCGAGACCCTGGCGAACGGCCTTGTCGAGAAGTCGCAAAAGATCGAAACGACCATGAAGTCGTTCGAGGGCCTGGTCGACGGGCTGCTGGATACGGCCGAGGGACGCACGCGCAAGTCGGCCGAGACCATCCGGGAGGCGATCAATCAGGTGCTGGAAGCGGCCACCAGCCGCTTCGCCGGGGCCACGGACGACATTCGTCGGACGGCCATGGAAATCCGCACCGAGCTCGAGGAGACCCGTGCCGACATGCAGCGGGGCATCGTGGAACTGCCGCAGGAGGCGAAGCAGTCGACCTCGGCCATGCGGCGCGCCATCACCGAGCAGATCAACGCGCTCAAGGAGCTTTCCGACATCGTCGCGAAATCGGGACGCCTGCACGACGTCGGCTCCGCCCCTTCCCCCGCGCCGGAGCCGGCACGCAATGCAACAGCACCGGCAGCCCCCACCGCCGTGCAAGCCGCGGCCGCCCCGCGCGTGATGGAACGCCCCGCGCCTGCCGGCG
>NZ_JBHSUM010000158.1:0-9254 GCF_042660605.1 Nitratireductor sp. GCM10026969 | reverse complement strand
GGCGGAGATGACCGGAATGTTCGAGGCGGCGACGGCGCGCACCACCGCCTCGTCGTTGAAGCCCCAGAGATCCTCCAGGCTGCCGCCGCCGCGCGCGACGATGATGACGTCCGGCCGGGCGATGCCGCCTTCCGGTGAAAGCGCGTTGAGGCCGGTGAGCGCGGCCGCCACCTCCTCGCCCGTCGTCTCGCCCTGCACGCGCACGGGCCAGACTACCACGTGGACGGGGAACCGGTCGGTGATGCGGTGGATGATGTCGCGGATGACCGCACCCGTCGGCGAGGTGACGACGCCGATCACGCGCGGCATGAAGGGCAGGGGCCGCTTGCGCTCCTCCGCGAACAGGCCCTCGGCGGCGAGCTTGCGCTTGCGCTCTTCCAGAAGCGCCATCAGCGCGCCGGCGCCCGCCGGCTCGATCGAGTCGATGACGATCTGGTATTTCGAGGAGCCGGGATAGGTGGTCAGCCGCCCGGTGGCGACCACCTCCAGCCCCTCCTGCGGCAGGAATTTCAGCTTCGAGAAGGTGCCGCGCCAGATCACCGCCTCGATGCGCGCGCGTTCGTCCTTGAGCGAGAAATAGCAATGGCCGGAGGCATGCGGCCCCCGGTAGCCCGAGACCTCCCCGCGCACGCGCACATGGCCGAAGGCATCCTCCACCGTGCGCTTGAGCGCGACCGAGATCTCGCTCACCGAGAACTCGGCGACGTTGGTCAGCGAATCGCTTTTTTCAGCTTTGCTCATGGGCCGATTGAGCCGGTTGGGGGGCGCCGGGTCAAGCCGGGGGGCCGCGAGGGCGGCGGATTTCGTCCGAACCGGGCCCTGCATGCGCTCTTCTCAACTCCTCGAGGGTTGCTTGACGGATTAGGACATATGACCTAATCCTTGTCTAGGACAAGCGTCTTAGTCGGCGCTGTCATGCGATGGAGACGCTTGGGTGACCGCCAGCACGACCCGCGAGCAGATTGTCGATGCCGCCGATAAGCTGTTCTACCAGCAGGGCTACGCGCACACCTCGTTCGCGGATATCGCCGACGTCGTGCAGATCTCCCGCGGGAACTTCTACTATCATTTCAGGACGAAGGACGAGATCCTCGATGCTGTGATCGCCCTGCGTTTGGCCAATACGCGCAGGATGCTCGAGCACTGGGAAGACGAGGGGGAGGGGCCGGCCGACCGGATTCGCAGCTTCATCCGGATCGTGATCGCGAACCGCACGAAGATCATGGCCTATGGCTGCCCTGTCGGAACGCTGTGCGCGGAACTGGCCAAGCTGGAGCACGTCGCCCAGGAAGACGCCAACGGGATCTTCACATTGTTTCGGAACTGGCTGCGCCGCCAGTTCGTGCTGCTCGGTCGGGAGGCGGACGCCGACGCCCTCGCCATGCATGTCCTTGCCCGCAGCCAGGGCGTGGCCACGCTGGCCAACGCCTTTCATGACGAGGAGTTCATCCGTCACGAGGTCGACCAGATGTGCGCTTGGCTGGAGGCCCGCGCCGAAGGGGCCGCGTCATCGTAAACGCGGTCCTTTGTTCAACAAACGCAAAGGATGCCTGATTTCATGTTTGTCGTTCTACTCAGATTTTCCGAGAACAAAGCGCAGGCCCCCCGCTTCATGGAAGGGCACAAGGCGTGGATCCAGCGCGGCGTCGACGACGGTATCTTTCTCCTCGTCGGAAGCCTGAGGCCCGATGGGGGCGGAGCGGTCCTGGCGCACGATACGACGCGTCCCGAGATTGAGGCCCGGGTGAAGGAGGATCCGTTCGTCGAGGAGGACGTGGTGCGCGCCGAAATCCTCGAAATCGAACCCAACCGCACTGACGAGCGGCTGAGCTTTCTCAAGGGGTGAACGCGCCGTCCGCCTGCCCGGGCTTCTCGCCATTCGCCGCCCCTCAGCCGCCGGTCTGCCACCGCGAAACGGCATCCACGGGATGGATCAACTGGAGGATGTTGAGGGTCAGGTTGTCCCTGATCGCATAGGCAAGAACGAGTTCCACGGCGACCACCACGAGGACGCTCATCCATACCGGCCAGGCTCGGGCGAGGAAGAACCCGATGACGGCGGCGAGGGTATCGGACAGGGAATTGACGATGCTGTCGCCGAAATAGCCCTGCGCAAGCGCGGTCTGGCGGTAGCGGTCGATGACCATCGGAGTATTTTCGGCAATTTCCCAGCCCGCCTCCAGCGCCACCGCCAGAATGAGCCTGGTGCCGAAGGACGCCCGCGGGGCGAGCAGCCAGAAAAGGAAGTAGAAGATCAGACCGTGGAGGAGATGGCTGAAGCTGTACCAGTCCGCGATGTGCTGGGAGGTCTGCGGGCCCGAGGAATCCGGATACCACCATGCGATGTATCCGCAATCGCAGATCGCCGGCTGCCCCAACAGGTGCAAAACGATCGCTTGAACGGCGATGATACCGGCGGCGGCAAGCGTGCACAGGGCGAGGAAGCGCCACCGTGCCGCCGTATCGGGCGAGAATTGCGCGTTTTCCGTCATCTGGTTTCCAGCGTTCTCTCGGTGTTCGTGTCTTTTGTCAGCGACGCGGACTCGCGCCGCGAATCGCGCGCTCGATCAACCACCACTTGAAGGCGTAATTTCGGCAAGGAACACCTGTTATGCTGGCAATCGGCTGCACGGTGCCCGATGGGCGGTCCCATCGCACCGGCAGGATCAACGCAAGGACAAGGCGCGGACTACGGGTAAAGGATGCCGTCCGGGCGGGCTCCGCGGGTCTGCCGCAGGTCCTTGTGCATTTCGAGCGCCGGCGCAAACGTGGTCATGGCCGTCCCGATGACACGATAGCCGCAGGCTTCGTAAAAGGGGCGCGCCCGCTCGCCGGCGACGACCCTTACGAAGCGCGCCCCGCGCGCGACGGCGCGCGACTCGGCTTCGTCAAGAAGCTGCCTGCCGACGCCCTTGCGCCATGCCGCGGGTGCAACGAACATGTCTTCCAGTTCGGCCTGGAAATCCTCGTTTTCCGGCAGGATGGTTGCGAAACCGACGACCTTCCCGGCAAGCTCCGCCACGACGATGAACGGCAGATGCGCCGCCGGGACTTGCCGCGCCTCGGGAAGCGCAAGCAATTCATCGATGTGATCGCCCCATGCAAGCGACGACCGCAGCTTGAGTGCGCCGAGTGCGTCCCTGTCTTCTGGAGATGCGGGGCGGAGGCGAAGCTGGGGCGTCATCGCGAAGGATTCCCTTGAACACCGCAACGGCCTCTTTCGTCCGCCGCGAACATACCGGTCATCTCACCACCCAGGCAGGATTTGGCTCGGGCGCAGCCTTTTGCTGCGGCGGGCGCGGTGGGGGAGCGAGGCGAAGTCGAAGCCTTCCGCCTCGTTGACCGCCATGGGCACGGAGATGTTGTCGAGGCTCTCGATGATGTGGCGGGCGAGCGCGTCGGCCACCTCGAGCTGGCTGGTGCGCCCGCGCATCATGCCGATCCGGCACTCGGGCAGCGCCGGCAGGCCCTCGTTCTCGCCCAGCACCCGCATGCCCGGGCGCAGCGCGCATTCGGGCAGCACTGAAACCGCCACGCCGGAGAGCACGGCCGCCGAGATCACCGTGGCCGAGAAGCTGGTGAAGAGGATACGGTACTCACGGTTCGTCCGTGAAAGCGTCTCGCAGGCGGCGCGGCGCCAGGAGCAGGTCGGCCGGCCGAAGGCCATCGGCAGGACCGGGCGCTCGTGCGTGGAATGGTTGGCCGAACCCACCCATAGAAGCGGCTCGCGGCGCACGATGTCGGAAGCGTCCTCGTCGGTGACGAGCGCCAGGTCGAGGTTCCCCTGGCGCACGTGCTGCACGAGATTCGCCGTCGGCTCGCACAGCACCGACAGTTCCACGCGCGGATTGGAGCGCGAGAAGCGGGCCATGATCTCCGGCAGGAAACGCTCGGCATAATCGTCCGGCATGCCGATGCGGATGTGGCCCTCCAGGCATTCGTCGTCGAAGGCGGCCAGCGTCTCCCGGTTGAGCCGCAGCATCTGCCGCGCATAGGGCAGGAGCTTCTCGCCCTCTTCCGTGAGGCGGTTGGTGCGCCCGTCCTTCTCGAAGAGCGGCTTGCCGACGCGCTCCTCCAGGCGGCGCATCTGCATGGAGACGGCCGATTGTGTGCGGTGCACCTCCTCGGCCGCCCGCGTGAAGCTGCCCGTGTCGGCGATGGCGACGAAGGTTGCAAGCTGGTCGAGATCGAGCGGTGCGGCCATGGCAGGCCCCTTACATCATGATAATTGATGCAAAAGATTAAAAACATTCGTTCGACTAATCAATGTTTTCATGGGACAAATTTGTATGAAACGGGGCGGGCGCAGGCCGACTGACCGCCGAGGAGCTTTGCCATGCAAGTCCAACAGACCGTCGCACAGACCGCAGCCACCGGCCGGGTGGGCCTGGCCGTGCGCCTGGTGCGCCTTGCTGGCGAAACCTGGCGGCTGATGAAAAACCGCCACGCCATGCGCCGGCTCGATGAACTGACCGACTGGGAGCTTCGCGACATCGGCCTGACGCGCGAGGATGTCGCGCGCGCCCAGGAAGGGCCGATCCTCGACGATCCCATTCGCCGCCTGATGCGTGTCAGGCAGGACCGCGAGAGGGCCGAGAGCGCGATGCGCCGTCGAGCCTGACCCGACAGATCTCCCATGCAGGCATTTTACTCCCATCACGCCGGTTTCCCCCCGGCTGCCTGCAGATTGCCCGGTTCCTCGTGAACCGGGCTTTTTTTTGCCATGCGCTTCCCGAGCGGACAGGGCCGCCCGCTGGTCTGGCCATGTCAATCTGCCCTTTATTCTTCTGCCGCTCTCGGCTACAAGCGCGGCCATGATGACGGGCGCCGGTTTCCCTCCGACCTGCCACGGCCAAGCCTCCACGGCGCCGCGCCGGCAGGTGACAATACGAATTATCGGCCCGGCCTTCCGCGCGGCGTGAGCCTGCGGGAAGGTCCGGGTTTTCTTGCGCCTTGAAGGGGCGCCATCCGCCTCCTGAGCCTGTCGAAGGATGATATTGTGATCGGCGAGGCCAATTCCGCTTCGCATTTGCACGGCGAAATGATGACCGACACTTCCGAAAAGCTGGACTATTCCAAGACCCTCTATCTGCCGCAGACAAGCTTCCCCATGCGGGCGGGCCTGCCCAAGAAGGAGCCCGAGATCGTCTCGCGCTGGCAGGAGATGAACCTCTACAAGCGCCTGCGCGAAGATGCCGAGGGCCGGCCGCGCTTCGTGCTGCATGACGGCCCGCCCTATGCCAACGGCAACATTCATATCGGCCATGCGCTGAACAAGGTGCTGAAGGACGTCATCACGCGCTCCTTCCAGATGCGCGGCTACGATTCCAATTACGTGCCCGGCTGGGACTGTCACGGCCTGCCGATCGAGTGGAAGATCGAGGAGCAGTACCGCGCCAAGGGCAGGAACAAGGACGAGGTGCCGGTCAACGAGTTCCGCAAGGAATGCCGCGACTTCGCCGAGCACTGGATCAACGTGCAGACGGAGGAATTCGAGCGCCTCGGCGTGATCGGCGATTTCGAGAACCCGTATCTCACCATGGCCTATCATGCGGAGGCCCGCATCGCCGGCGAGCTGCTGAAATTCGCCATGTCCGGCCAGCTCTACCGCGGCTCGAAACCGGTCATGTGGTCAGTGGTGGAAAGGACCGCGCTGGCCGAGGCGGAGGTCGAGTATCACGACCATGAGTCGGATACGGTCTGGGTGAAGTTTCCGATCCGCCGTGCACATGGACCCACTCAAGAGGATATATCAGACCTGACGGGTGCATATGTCGTCATCTGGACGACGACGCCATGGACCATCCCCGGCAACCGCGCGATCTCATTCTCGCCGCGTATCGCCTACGGCCTTTACGAAGTCACGGCGGCGGAGAACGATTTCGGACCTCAAGCTGGTGAGAAGCTAATTTTTGCTGATGCGCTGGCGGAGGAATCCTTTGCTAAGGCGAAGCTGAAATACCAGCGCCTGCGCGAGGTAAGTCCTGGTGAGCTCTTTCCCCAGGTTTGCACCCACCCCCTCAAGGGCCTTGGCGGCGGCTATGAATTCCCCGTCCCGCTCCTTCCCGGTGAGCACGTCACCGACGAAGCCGGCACCGGCTTCGTCCATACGGCACCCGGTCATGGCCGTGAGGACTTTGACGCGTGGATGGACGCGCGCGCGAAGCTGGAGGCGCGCGGCGTCGATACGACGATCCCGTTCACCGTGGACGACGGCGGCTTCTTCACCAAGGATGCGCCGGGCTTCGGCCCCGACCGCGAAGGCGGGCCGGCGCGCGTGATCGACGACAAGGGCAAGAAGGGCGATGCCAACAAGGCCGTCATCGACGCCCTGATCGAAAAGGACATGCTCTTCGCGCGCGGGCGGCTGAAGCATTCCTACCCGCATTCCTGGCGCTCGAAGAAGCCGGTCATCTTCCGCAACACGCCGCAATGGTTCGTCCATATGGACAAGGGGCTGGGCGACGGCACCACGCTGCGCACCCGTGCCCTCAAGGCCATCGACGAGACCCGCTTCGTGCCGGCCGCCGGCCAGACGCGGCTGCGCTCCATGATCGAGGAGCGGCCCGACTGGGTGCTCTCGCGCCAGCGTGCCTGGGGCGTGCCGATCTGCATCTTCGTCGACGAGGATGGCGCAATCCTCAAGGACGAGGCGGTCAATGCCCGCGTTCTCGAGGCTTTCGAGAAGGAAGGCGCCGACGCCTGGTTCGCCGAGGGCGCAAGGGAGCGCTTCCTGGGTTCCCGCGCCAACGAGCCGTGGCAGCCGGTCATGGACATCCTGGATGTCTGGTTCGATTCCGGCTCGACCCATACCTTTACCCTGGAAGACCGGCCGGACCTGAAATGGCCCGCCGACGTCTATCTCGAAGGCTCCGACCAGCACCGCGGCTGGTTCCATTCCTCGCTTCTGGAAAGCTGCGCCACGCGCGGCCGCGCGCCCTACGATACGGTCATCACCCATGGCTTCACCATGGACGAGGAAGGCCGCAAGATGTCGAAGTCGCTCGGCAACACGGTGGTGCCGCAGGACGTGATGGCGAAATCGGGCGCCGACATACTGCGCCTGTGGGTGGTCACCACAGACTACTGGGAGGACCAGCGCCTCGGCCAGAACGTCCTGCAGACCAACATCGATGCTTATCGCAAGCTGAGAAACACCGTCCGCTGGATGCTGGGCACGCTCGCCCATGACGAGGGCGAGGCGGTGGCTTTTGCCGACATGCCGGAGCTGGAGCGGCTGATGCTGCACCGGCTGGCCGAGCTCGATGCGCTGGTGCGCAAGAGCTACGACAGTTTCGACTTCAAGCGCATCATGCGGGCGCTGCTCGATTTCATGGTCGTGGAGCTGTCCGCCTTTTACTTCGACGTGCGCAAGGACACGCTCTACTGCGACGCGCCGTCGAGCACGCGGCGCAAGGCGGCAATCCAGGTCATCCGCCGGCTCTTCGACTGCCTGGTCACCTGGATGGCGCCGATGCTGCCCTTCACCACGGAGGAGGCCTGGCTGGAGCGTTACCCGGACGCGGCGTCTGTGCATCTGGCCCAGTTCCCCAAGGTGCCCGCCGAATGGCGCGACGACAATCTGGCGGAGAAATGGCGCAAGGTGCGTCAGGTGCGCCGGGTGGTCATGGGCGCGCTGGAGATCGAGCGCCGGGAGAAGACCATCGGTGCCTCGCTTGAGGCGGCGCCGATCGTCCATGTGACCGATCCCGACCTGCGCGCGGCGATCGCCGACCGCGACATGGCGGAGATCTGCATCACCAGCGGAATAGAGATCCGCGACGATGCACCGCCGGCCGACGCCTTCACCCTCGACGACGTCAAGGGCGTGGGCGTGGTGTTCAAGCGGGCCTCCGGCATCAAATGCGCGCGCTCCTGGCGCTATACGGAGGATGTGGGCTCGGATCCCGAGTTCCCCGACGTTTCCGCCCGCGATGCCGCAGCGCTGCGCGAGCTGAGGGCGCTGGGCCGGCTTTGAGCCTGGTGCATCGGTTCGAGGCGCGATGCGGAGGGAAAGGCCGTTAGCGCCCTTCCTCTGCCGGATGAGGCGCGGTGTTGAACGGTGCGCGTCGGCGGGCCCGTTGCGTCCGGCAGGCACGTCCGGTAAAAGGCCGGCATGAACGCGCCATCATCTCGTCGGATTCGGCGGCGAGAAGGCATGGTATGGGGCCGCGATCGTCGGGTCCCAGGCGCTGAGGAGAGTTGGACGTGAGCAGGCTGCACACTGGCATGCGCATCGGCCGCGGAAGACCACGCACGGCATCGCTGATGGCCCGAGCGGGTCTGCTCGCCGCCGTCGCCGCCCTTTCCGCATGCGGCGGCACCACCTACGGCACCGGAACCACCGCGGAAAAGCAACTGGTGGAGGACCTGACCGGCGCTCTGTCGCTCAAGCCGGATAGGCAGAAGCCGATCAATTACGCGCCGCGCGCCGGCCTCGTGAAGCCGCCCTCCACCGAGGTGCTGCCGCCACCCCAGGAGGATGCGGCGCGCGAGAACCCGGCCTGGCCCGAATCGCCCGAGGAGCGCCTAGCGCGGGTTCGTGCGGAGGCGACGGCGAACCAGGACAATCCGTACTACCGTCCGAACGTCATCCGCGACATTCACCACAGCGAAAATCAGCCCGAGGGCCTCTCGGCCGATCGTCAGAAGCGGGAAGAGCAGCGCGCGGAATTCCAGCGCCGCAAGCAGATGGCGCGGCAGGGCAGCCCCAATACCCGGCGCTATCTGAGCGACCCGCCGGTGGAGTACCGTCAGCCCGCGGAGACCGCGCCGGCCGACCAACTCGGCGAGGATGAGTGGAAGAAGAAGCGCCAGGCCGCGAGCGAAGAGTCGGGTGGCGGCCTGCGCAAGCTCATCCCCTGGCTGGACTGAAGCCGGGAATCAGCCGTCCTCGGATGCGGCACGCCTGAGCGAAAAGAAATCCTTGAGCAGCTGCGCCGCCGCGCGCTCGCCGAGACCTTCGTAGACCTCCGGCGCGTGGTGGCAGGTGGGCTGGCTAAAGAAGCGCCCGCCATGGATGACGCCGCCTCCCTTTTCGTCTCCAGCGGCGAAATAGAGCCGGCGGATGCGCGCGAAGGAAATGGCCGCCGCGCACATGGCGCAGGGCTCGAGCGTGACATAGAGGTTGGCGCCGGGAAGCCGCTCGGAGGCCTCGGCCCGGCAGGCGGCCCTCAGCGCCAGGATCTCGGCATGCGCCGTCGGATCGCTGTATTCGCGCGTGCGGTTGCCCGCCCGCGCAAGCACGGCGCCGT
>NZ_JBHSUM010000157.1:0-9373 GCF_042660605.1 Nitratireductor sp. GCM10026969 | reverse complement strand
GGTCCTGTCCTCGACCTCTTCACGCCGGCCGAATGCGCCAACCACTTCAGGGCCGCAGGATATCACCCAGATTAAAAGGGACGTGCTCTAGGCTCAGATCCATAGAAAACAATTAGCACTCAGCGAACAGCAACGGGGCAGGCAAGCGTCACCTGCTGCCGGTGAATGTCGCGTTTGGCCGAGGCCTATTCGGTGGGACTCCTCATCCGCGGCCTGGGAGCTGGCGATGGTTGCCCATCCCTGCGCAGGCGACCGTTTATGTAGGCGCACGCCCGATCGGCGGCGAACTGTGGCCTCGATCTTGCTCAACTTCACCATTCTTCAGGACAGGCCAGAAATCAGCGTGTTCAGCGCATCGGAACTCACCAATTCAAAATATCACATTGTTACGGGCGCGCGCAAAAAAGTGATTCATCTTGCCTCCAGGTGACCACTTGTACGCGCAATATTTGCGCTTGACGGGAGGGCAGCGAAATCGTGCGAGGAAATACATGCTTTATGAAGCGAAATTCGAGACGCCCGTCTATGTGAAGCCTCACCGGGGCGGCGGTGTCGCTATTGAGATTTGCAATGCAGTACAAGGCATCGATTTCCTGGCGGAGTTCCCCATCGACGGTGAGCCCATAATGGAAGCAGCATTGGAGGCGTGCGTCGCCGCAACTCAAGAACCGATCCTTTCAAAGCACGCTGAGGCGACCTTTCTAAAATTCGCGAAAGCGTACGGCGTCTTGGCCTTCGAACCTGTGCCAACCTTCTCAATCCCAACGGCATCACAGCATCGCTCCTTCCATTAGCTCGGGCTGATTGTTCGGCTGCTCGCTGCGATAGCGGGTGAATCGGGCTTCGAAGATAAGGTTGCGGGTGATAGCGGCATTGTCGAACCGGACCTTGATCGCGCCGGCCAGTAGAGGCTCTCGGCGATGCCTTCGCGCCGGCACAGCGCGGCAATCGACTCTTCGCCGCGCAGGCCCTCAAGCACAATGCGGATCTTTTCCTCCGCACCATACTGCTTGCGCGTTGCACGGCGGATATCCTTGACGACCTTCTCCGCTGGCGCTTTCCGTGTCTTGGATTTCTGTCTCATCTTCGCTCCTTTGAAAGGCTACGATGAGCCAGAAATCCTCCCCCCTCAGTTAAGCCCAATTTGTCTCATTGGCGCTGACGTCGGACAGGTTGACATCCCGATTCTCTAGATTTTCTGCTGAGAAGCCTGGCTTGCTGCCGACTTGTGGACACCGAGATAAGGTGTTTTGAGGAACCGGCAGAAGGTCGAAGGTTGCATGCCTCGCCAACTAAAATAAACCAGTTTTAGCAAGCGATTAGCCAAGACGAGCCAATTCGCTAATCGTTTGCACCACCAAGAAATCGATGACAGGCGTGATAGATTGCCAGAAGAATTGCGCATGGTGCGATAAGGCGGGTGCAATTCGCCTCACCCCGGTTATAATTATCCATTCCGGGGGGTCTAATATGGTCGGCGGCTCATGGCCGAGCCCATTTAGCGGCTCACCCGACTCAGTGCGAGCCGGGTCGCTGCCGCCAGTGCGCAGCGTGACGGGCCGAGCCGTAGCGAGCTCGCCGCGCTCCGTGCCGAACGCAGGGAGGCGCCCATGCCGGAACTTCTCCAACCCTTCATCGGTCATCAAACGCGCAGATACGCCAAGGCCGTGTTGAACCCGCTGCTTGGCATCTTTCGTCCGGGAAACGTCGCCATGTTTCATGTTGGCCGCGTCGGCAGCACTGTTCTGGTAGGTATGCTGCAGCAGCACCGACGCATCTACTGGGCTGGCGAGGTGTTCCAGAGGGAACATGACCGCTACATGGAAGCCGTCGCGTCTGGCGGCTATTCTCTTCCCGAGGACCCATTAAAGGTTCTGCGGACAGAAATGCGCGAGGCGCGCAACCGGATGTTCGGTTTTGAAACGAAGTTTCTCGACGAGCACCATCTCAAGGTGATTGGCCTAGATCTGGAGCGTTATGTGGACACACTGTCCGAACTCGGATTCGAACGTTTTGTCGTTCTGAAAAGGAAGAACGTCCTGCGCCGGCTGATTTCCGGTGCCGTCCTGCGCGAAACCGGCCAGTTTCATATTCGCGCGGACCAGAAGCGGCAGAAGAGACGCTTCCGTCTCGATCTGCACAGGATACCGCTCGGTGCCAGATATCTTGACCTGATCGACGCAATCCGGATGATCGAAGAAGGTCATGAGCGTCTCGATCGGCTCCTCGCAGGCAAGCAAGTGTGCGAACTCAATTACGAAGAGCACATCAGCGATGACCCGCTCGTCGCCTACCGCAAAGTAATGGAATTTATGGGGCTGGAGCCCTGCAAGCCGGAAATCCTTCTGCGCAAGACCAACCCCGATCCGCTTAGTGACATGATCGAGAACTATGACGAGTTGCGGGAAATGGTCGGGAAGACGTCTTATCGCTGGATGCTGGAGAGCAGTTGAAGGGGAGCGCTGTTTCGCGGTGAACGACCCGTTGACCACATGGGTTCATCTTTGACGGGATTGCAGCTGGCCGCAATATCCGCAAGCCGACAGTTCGATATTTTCGCCTCAAACTTCCTGCTTATTGGGCCGTCCCGTCTCATGCGGCCTTTTCTGCGCAATAATCGACGGCTGTGGCCAATATCTCCTCCATCTGCTCGATCTGGCGCGCGCGATCGAGCTTAGGGCGTTCGGCATAACGCTTTGCGGCCTGAGAGAGGGATTCGTAGAGGGTCGAATCATCCCAAAGGGAACGCAGGGCCGCGATCCATTCCGACAGTTCCGCCTGCGGCGGCAGGAGAATACCGCCCGGCCCGACAGCTTCACCTAACCCGCCGATCTGCGTGGCAAGAACAGGGATGCCGCTGTAATGCGCTTCAGAGGCAATGCGCCCCCAGGTTTCCTCCCATTGGCTGGGGACCAGAACGACACGGGCCCGACCGTAGTGCTCGCGCATGTCGTCAGTTCGTGGATGCAGCGTGATGTTGTCCAGCCCCGCCATGCTTTGCAGAAGTGCCGATCGCTGATCTTCCGACAGCGTCCAGCTTTCGACGAAATCAAACGGGATATCGGGACACGCCCGTGCAAGCGCGAGGGCAAGATCGACCCCCTTAAGGGGATGGGGGTTCACGAACAGGACCCGTTCGCGGCGCGTCGGAACCTGATAGCGTTCGGGCTGGAAAAGCGGATTCAAGACCGTCGAGCGAATTCCGTAGGCTTCTTCGTAGCGGTCCGCGGTGAATTGTGAGTTGGCAAGGAAGACGGCGTCGTCGAAATCCTCGATCGGCGCTCCGTGATCGTCGAACTCGACGTTGTGAAGATAGATGACCGTCGGTAGACCCATGTCCCGGAAGGTCCGGGCAATGCGCAGGACCTTGCCGGATTGCGCCACGACGACATCTGGCGCCACCGAACGTGCAACGTCCGCAGCCCCCTCCCAGGCGAACCAGGAACGGTAGACGGGGTAGCCCTGGCTGCGGTCGCACACGGTCTTGCGCCGCAACAGCTTCATCATCACCCGACCGCGTGCGCCGATCCAGCCGTCGGGCGTCAGGCCGGCCAGGACGCTGATTTCGTGGCCGCGTGCAAGGAGCTCCCGCGTCATTTCATGAGTATTTGACTGGCTGCCGCCGGCGATCTGCGGGAGGTACGGATGGGCGCTGGCGAAAACGATATTCATACATTTCGCTCATCAGTTAGAGTTGCGGAACGGCTGCCTGAGTTTTGAATGTACGGTAGTGGGCTGGAACGCGAAGGCAGGTCTTTGGAAAGTGAAGCCAGAATGAGGGCAGTTCCCGCGATATCCTTAGAGCTGCACGCAGGGTGGCAAGCGGTCTGTAGCGAAGATTCCTAAGACACAGAAACACCAGGTGATCACGCGTCGCCTGGGCCTCCTGTTCGCTCAGCCTCCTTTGCGTCGAATCCAGATCGAATATGGTGGCAAGCGTGTCCCTGAAGACGAGACCGTCGATCAGGCGGTCGGGCGCGTTGACCGAATCCCAAGCGAGAGCTTCCCGGTAGACCGATACGCCCTCACCGCGCGATCCCATGACAGCCGTGGAATAGCTGACCTTGCCAGACCGCTTCGCGAGCGTGATCCAGAACAGCTGATCCTCACCGGTGCGGCGCAACCTGGCAAAGCGTACGTCGCTGTGGGGCGGAAACTTGTATACGACATTGGACGTGTGCGGGATGCAGTGAACCAGAAATTCGTTGAACGCCTCATTCCCCGATATCGATCGCGACTCGGGTTGCGCACCGACCCGAACATCATGGTTCTTCGTCATGTATTCGTAATAGGAGAACGACGTGACACTGTCGTGCATGCTATTGGCGAAATAAAAGTCTGCTCCATCGGCAAGCGCAGCGACAGCCTGACGGAGATGACCGGAGAACCACACATCATCCGAATCGAGGAAGGCCACAAGGTCCGTCTCTGCCGGATCAAGATGGTCGAGCCCCGTATTCCGCGCGGCGCCCGGGCCGCCGTTGCTTCGATTCAGCACGACAATGCTGTATGGGGAGGGGGGATCAAGGTCACGAAGGTCGTTCTGCGGGGAAAGTGGCGACTCGTCGTCAACAACGACGATCTTCACATCGAAACCGCCGGGCAGGTTCTGGGCTATGACCGAATCGACCGCTCTGCGCAAAATACCCGGTTCCCGCTGGAAATAGGGGATGACGACGGCGATCCTGGTATTCATGGCCGTCGCTCCATAATGGATGCGCGCGACCGAACGAAATCCTCGACCGCCTCCATTGCACGATTGAAAGCGTTATCGAGGCGATCATCGTGGCTCAGTTGCGGTTCGCATCGGCACAATTTTCTGAGATGTCGTGCGGCGAGGGAAATCAAGACCCGGTCGGCCGGCTTTGCAATCGCGCTTTTGCCCAATTTCCTCGCGCGGCCCTCATAATAGCGCCGGCCTTTTGTCGCGCTCACATAGAACTCGAACAGGCTCGACGGCTGGAGCGGGTGTCGGTTCAGATCCAATCCGAGAGATTCGGCCCAGTCGGACCATTTGGCAGCGTTCTCGGCGTGTATCGGACGGACCGCAAGCCATGGAGTTCTCAGGGCGTCGGCAACGATAGCGCCGTGCATGGCCTCGGTGATCAGCATGCGCGCACCGCGAATCTCGCTGATGATCGTTTCGACATTTTCGCGGGGATCGATGAGGCGAATGCCGGCTTGCGCGCAGGCCTCCGGCCAATGACCCCGTGAAAAGCTATGATAGTGCGGCATGAATGCAATGCCGAGCTCTTCAGCCGCAGGCGGCAAGTCGAATTTACGCAAGAGGATAGCGCTGTCGCAAATGCCCTTGGATGGCGGCAGGTCGAGTTGCGCGGCCGTTCGGGGCCCGCGCACGAATATCACATCCCACGTGCCGTCATGGACATCGGGCGCGGCTGCATATCCTCCATATCCCGATCCGAGAACATATTTTCGGGCTTTCTTCGGATGATGTTCCCACAGTATCGAGCCGATGCCGAGAAACAATTCGCTGTCATCCTCGTCGAGGAAGCCCTGTGGCAGCACCCGCGGCCACATATAGGTGTTCAGTTCGTCACCGAAATTGGGCACACTGCCCTTGTAGTAAGTGAGCTTCATGCCGAAATCGCTCTTCGCTTCAGCACAAGGTTGCGCATCTGAAATATCCGGCGACCGTCGAGAGCGGTAAGCACAGCACAATAGATTATCGCACCGGACAGGACCTCGCCGGCGAGACGCAAATATGCCGACTCCTCAGCTATGTACTGCCGCAGAGTGAATACACCGACGAACATCGCCAGGCTGGCAAACGCGGGAGAGAAAAAGGGCCGCAGATAAGTCCAGGGACCGATCTTCAGTATCCTCAGCACCATCCAGACGGCGGCCGGCCACATGAGGAAGGTCTGTACAGCAATGGCGAAGACCAGCGTGGAAACGCCAAAGCGATGGAAGATCACAACCACCAGCACGGTCATAACCTGCTTCGCCACCATATAGTAGAACCACCAGTTCGCATTGCCCTGGCTGTTGATGAGTGATGCCTGCAGGATGCCGATGCAACTCAACAGTCCAATGACGCAGAAGCTGCGGAGCGCGGGTATAGCCTCGATCCAGTGCGCGCCGAAGAGTATCGGGATGAGATCGCCTGCGACGATGGCCAGTCCGACGAACACTGGAAATGAGAGCGCCGAGGAGGCGAAGGTCGCGAAGAGGAACGCCTCCTTCAACTTCTCGTGCTCACTCTGCAGGGACGACAGCAGCGAATAGGAAACCGAGTTCAGCGCCCCGGCGACAAGATCATTGAGGATATTGAATATCCGCCGCGAGAAACTGTATATGCCGAGCGCCGTCGTGCCCAGAAGGCTGCCGATCAGGATCTGGTCCAAGCTGATCATGCGGAAGACCCGGTGGCCCGAAGCAAACATGCCGTAGTGGGCAAGCTCACGCAGAGCTCTCCATTCGAAGCGCAGACCGGGCCGCCAGTTGACCGACAGGAGCGTGCCCACGCATATGGCAACCGACGCGGCCAGCTGCGACAGCGCCAGCGCCCAAAGCCCGTATCCAAGGGCCAGCAGGCCTAGACAGACGACGGCGGAAACAAGCGAAGCGATCATCGTTCGCATCGCCATCTTGCTGAAAGCCATGGCGCGCGAAAGAAGCGCATTCGGCACGACGACGGCAAGGTCGAAGACGACACGCAGGCCGATGACAGGCAGGAGCGCGGCCAGGCCGGCCTCGCCCATAAAATAGGCGAATACCGGGGCGGTCAGCACGATCACCGCGTAGATAATCAGTGCGGCGGCGACACAAAGCCAGAACACCGAATCGAGATGCCGCCGCCCCAGATCGGTGCGTTGAATGAGAGCCTGGCCGAAGCCAGCCGGGGCGACAGCGCTGGCGAACATGGCGATGCTTGCCGCCAGCGCGACCAGACCGAACTCTGCGGGTGTGAGGAAGCGTGAGGTGACAGTGAACACACCCGCAGCGACCGCCGCCGGCGCAAAGCCACTCAGGGCCGACCAGAACACGCCGTGGACGGCTGCGCGTGCCCGACCAGTGCGCAGGCGGCCGTGAACGACCTCCTCTTCCTGCTCAAGGCTCTTGTCGCTACGATCCAGCAAACTCTGTTCCTTCAGCGGATCTCTGCCCACAGCGGCAGCCGACTATTTGGGACCGAAGCGACATGGGGCGCCTTGGCGAGGCCATTTGCAAGCACACCGCGTGCCGAGGCAGTCAGCGCGATAGGCAACTTTCGGCGAGAAAATCCCGAACGAACACGTCGATCCCTCACAGGTCCTTCAATGTAGGCGTCTGGGTGGTTGCTTTCGATCTTTGAGGTTCGGCGAGAGCCAATCGCACTACGCAAGAGGCCCACGCGCGCCGAACATTCGCCCGCTTCGTTCCAGGCAACAGCCATCGCTCACTCTCTGCACCTCTCAATGCCGTAATGCTGCAATGCAACATATGATTCCACCGGATCGTTGGGTAAGCAACCGAGAAATCTAACTGACGGGTGATCGTGGTGGCTTGTTGGCAGGTACCAATAAAGGCATCACATCAATTCCCCGATTTGCAGCAACTTTTATGTAGCTTCCGCATAATCCGTGAGAGGATTTCGCCAATCCTCGAGGAATCGTTCACGCAAATGACATGGAAACGCGCGCAGAGCCGAGTAGGTCTGAAAGTCCATTTCGTCCAGATACCGTTGAAAAATTCCGCCTGAAGCGGGTGTTCGGCGCCGATGTTGGGTCCGCGCCAGGAAGTGCAGGCTGCGTGTGGGCGGCCGCCGGCGCGCACGACGCCGTCTTCACCGCTGAGCCGAAAGCGCTGGCGAATGCCGCGCGCGCGACGGTCGCAAACCTCGTGGTCTGACGCGGGCCCGAGCACCTGCACAGCGCGTACTGATGTCAGTGGAGCGCTCTGGGGCAAGGCGGTGGCAGCAATCAATCAAGCTGCCGCGCTGTGCAAGTAAGTTCCATAATAAATCTTATGCAATTTCCTCGTCAGAACAGCCCACGCCGCGTCGGAACGGGAGGAAAGCTGCCTGTGTTCTTTAGAATGGAGGACCGGAGTGGCTGATATGGTGCTTTTGGACATTTCCGCCTTCGAACTGAATATCTGTTTTGGGCGGATTTGATATCTTTCTCCAAGCCTCCAAAATGGCTTCGGACTCCCACAATTCCATCAAGTTGACACGCGAAGGATCGAAAGGATCTTCGCTGATGGATAGGTTGAGGCAACCCGGATATGCGCGGGCACGCCTTATCAGATCTGCGTGTGCTTCAACGAACGCCTTCCGCTGATCGGCCGGAACTTTGAAGTGACCTGCAATAACCAGCATGCTTCTACCCCTTCGTGGACGCTTTCGCAGGACGTTGAACGAAGGTCCGAGCCGACAGAGGGCTGAAGAAAAGCTATGTGCAAGGTCGCCAGAGGGTCGCCCCCCTTTGGGCGCTTACTGCGGCGGAACCGGACAAGGCCGGCGAATGCCGCAACACCATGACCGCTCGAAACCCGAAGAGTCGGTTCACCCGGAAGAATCCGCGCGTGTCAGGGCCGGCCGGCTTTCAACCGAGAACGCCGGCTGCGATCGCGCGTTGGATCCCGCGGACATCCGTTCCCTTCTTCAGCGTCTTCTGGATCGGTGAGGAGGTGCCGGAAACCCAGATCTTCAGCTCGGTGTCCAGATCGAAGGTGCCGGCCGTCTCCACCGAGAAACGGGTGACGGCCCGGTAAGGGATGCTCAGATAGTCGACCTTGCTGCCCGTCAGACCCTGGACGTCGATCACGATCATCCGCTTGTCGGTGAAGACGATGAGGTCACGGATCACCTTGAAGGCGAGCCTGACATCCTCTCCCTCGATGAGCACGCCGTCGAGGCGCTGTGCGAGCCTGGCGGTATCGACCGCGCTGCCATGTCCCAGAAGACCGTCCAGCAATCCCATGTCCATCACCATTATCAAAGCGTCATCAAATGGCGCGCAATGTGCAATCGGCTGCGGTGTGGGTCAATGCCGCTCCGGCCCGGCCTCGGCTCATCGAAGCGAATACAGGATCTCTCCCTTGCCCAGCACCGCATTGTCGCCGCAGGAGCGGCCGGGCGCGCCGGTGAGCAGCGGCTTGTCGAAAATATTCTCGGCGATCAGATGACGGTCTATCAGTGAGGCGAAGACGCTCTCGACGGCACCGCTTCCCGTGAAGCTGGGCGAGAGCGTCGCGGGCGGGCGGTCGAGAAGAATGGAGCCGCGGCGCATGAGATAGCCCGGCAGGTGGCCCACACCGCCGGCGATCGCCAGCGTGCCGGCAATCATGCGGCTGCCCGCATAGTCGCCGCATCCGCCGCCGACAGCGATAAGCCCGCGCCGCATCCGGTCACCCGCCTGGTCGCCCG
>NZ_JBHSUM010000156.1:0-9392 GCF_042660605.1 Nitratireductor sp. GCM10026969 | reverse complement strand
CGGCGCGCGCTGGGGTTCGGCCGGCGCGGCCGCTTCGCGCCTGCTCGCGCGGGCCGGTCCGGTGACATATCCCTGACCCCCGGCTTCCGAAAAACGACCACCTTCGCTCATCTGATCGAAGAGAAGCTCCACGATTCGGAGTTGAACAGCCTCGGATTCAAACTTGTTGATCGTTTCCGATAGCTCGGCAAGCTGCCGCTTTAACTCGTGGAAATTTCTATGCATCGATCGCCCCTATTCTTACCGTGTGCATTAGCACCCGGTTTCCCCTTTGCATTTGGATAGTAAGTACCCCGAAAGTCAATACAAGCAATACGCGAGTAGTTCTGAAAAGGTTGTATATAAGAACCGTCCGAAGTAGGTATTAGATTGATCGCTCGCCACCACCTTACACGGCAAACCGCAGTGCCGAGCCCGCGGCCGTGCGGATACAGACGATCACCGCCGGCTTGGGAGCCGCACACAGCCCGTCGCGCTCGGACGGCGCCGTGTTCGCGGGCAGGAATACCTCTTATGCGGCGACCGATCCGCGTCCCGCTCCGCTTTCCGTTTCCATCTCGCTGCCGGATTTGCAGAATCCTGCAACCGAATACAACCGTCGATCGAAAATCGCGGAAGCGGTTTGTTAACCCTGATCGCCTTTACTGCCCCCGCGGACACGGAGAGCACTCCGCGCTGCACATGTCGCCGTCAGGCGCTGACCTCCTGTCCCTTCCGTCGCCCGCGCGGCGGGAGGGTACAGGCCGGTCGTTTCAGTGTCCGGTTTACGGCCGCTCCCACTTCTCCAGGAAGGCTTCCACGTCGAGCGCCTGCATATCGGCGACGGCGTCGAACAGCGTCTCCAGCGGCCAGTCCCACCAATGAAGCGCCTGCAGCCGTTCGGCGAGCTTGGGCGCAAACCGCTGCCGCACGAGCCGCGCCGGCACGCCGGCGACAATCGCGTAAGGGGCCACGTCGCGCGTGACGACGGCATTGGCGCCGACCACCGCACCGTCGCCAACATGCACGCCCGGCATGACAACCGCACCATGGCCGATCCAGACATCGTTGCCGATGACGACGCCGCGTTCCCTGCGCCGCGCGCGAAATCCGGCATCGACGCCGAGATAGCGGAAATACTCGTTGGGCCGATAGCTGACCTTGTGCGTCGTCACGCGCTCCAACGGGTGTTCCAGCGCATTTATGCGGGTATTGGCGGCGATCGAGCAGAATTTGCCGATCTCGGCATAGATGCCCTCGGCATGGCGCTCGAAGTAGGAAAAGTCGCCGAGGCTGACCTCGCGCAGGATCACCCGCTCGGCGACCGCCGTATAGCGTCCCAGCCTGCAGGACTTCAGCTCTGCCGTCGGGTGGATACGCGGTTCGGAATCGGTGAAACGCAAATCCTCCATCCTCTCCGTCTAACGCATCGGCCCGAAAACCGGAATCGGTTTCCGAAGACACGGTCCCCGGGTCCAAAAGCCGGCAGCTCCCAAAGAACGTGCAGAGCGATGCTTGCGGCAGATTTGCGTCTTTGCTTTCCCGGCGCCCCCGGACTATCTTCCTGTCATGAAAACGGCATCGGCCAGTCTTCCGGCCATCCTGCGCGCCGGCCTTTTGCTTGTGCTGCTTGCGGCACTTGGCGGATTGGGCCTTGCCATGTGGATGGAGAAGGGCGCCGCTATGTTCATTTCCCTGGTCGAGGCCGGGCTCGCCTGGTGCTTCTGATCTCCTGACGGTGTGATTCGATGATGCGCTATATCCTTGTCGGCATTTTCGCCCTCATGGCGGTTGCCGTCGGTCTGATGACGTTCCAGTGGTATCGTGGCGCGCAGACGGCGGCCGCTTTCGGCGCACCCTTCGAACTCGTCGATCACAATGGCGATCCCATCACCGAGGCCGCCTTCAAGGGCAGCCCCACCGCGGTCTTCTTCGGCTTCACCCATTGCCCCGACGTCTGCCCCACCACGCTCTTCGAGATGGAAGGCTGGCTCGACACGCTCGGCACGCAGGGCGGGGAGCTGGAAGCCTATTTCGTCTCGGTCGATCCGGAGCGCGACACGCCCGAGGTGATGAAGGCCTATGTCGGCAACTTTTCCGACCGCATCACCGGCATCACCGGCGATCCCGAAGCGGTCATGGAGATGGTCAAGGCCTTCCGCATCTTTGCGCGCAAGGTCGAGCACGAGGGTGGCGACTACACCATGGATCACACGGCCTCGGTCATGCTGCTCGACCGCCAGGGCGACTTCTTCGGCACCATTTCCTACGAGGAGAACGTCGAAACGGCTGTCACCAAGCTGCGCCGGCTGATAAGGGAAGGCTGATCGTCAACCCTTTCCTGACTCCATATGTCCCAGACCCGGCTTTACCTCCAGGCTCCGCGCGCCCTTGCCGTCCGCATCTACGATCTCCTCGAGCAAGCGTTCGAAGAAGACGGGCTGGCGCTTTCCATCTGCGTGGCGGATGAAGCCGACGACGTGCACGAAGTGTCCGTCTACGCGCTCGACCAGGCATCGGACGTTAAGGCACGCATCAATGCCGTCCTCGAGGCAATTCCGGAGACCCCGGAGATCGCCGAGGAAGTGCTTCCCGAGATCGACTGGGTGGCGCATTCGCTCCAGGGCCTGCACGCGGTGCGCGCCGGGCGCTTCCTCGTCCACGGCGCCCACGAGCGTCACCGCCGTCGGTCGGGCGATATCGCCATCGAGATCGACGCCGGCCAGGCCTTCGGCACCGGCCATCACGGCACCACGTCGGGATGTCTGGAAATGATCGAGCAGGTGGTCGGGCGCGAGGATCCGCGAAACGCCCTTGATCTCGGCACCGGCAGCGCCGTGCTTGCGGTCGCGCTCGCCAAGCTGCGGCCCATGGCCGTGCTTGCGACCGACATCGACGCCACCGCCACGGGCGTGGCGCGGCAGAACGTCCGCCTCAACGCGGTTTTCAACCGGGTGCGGGTCGCCACCGCACCGGGATTTCACCACCCGGAGATCGCCCGCAGGCGGCCTTTCGACCTGATCGTCGCCAACATTCTCGCCCTGCCCCTGATGCGGCTCGCGCCCGCCATGGCGCGCCACCTGAAGCACGACGGCTCACTCATCCTGTCGGGCATTCTGGAGCGCCAGCGGCGCGCCGTCATCGCCGCCTATGCCGGCCAGGGCTTCCGTCATGTCACCACTCTCAGCCGGGAAGGCTGGGTGACCATTCATATGAAGCGATAAAGAAAAAGCGGCCGCGCAAACACGGCCGCTCGCCCCTGTCCCAGGACCGGATAAGATCAGAAGTAGGTCGTGCCCTTGCGGCGCAGCTCATCGCGTGTATAGCCGTGCGCCTTGAGCGTCTCGTCGTCGAGCATCAGGAGCGCGCCATTGACATAGCGGCTCACCTGCCTCTGGCGGGCAGCAACCAACGCGTCGACTGCATTGCGAAAAAATCCGTGTTTGGCACGTGCCATGAGAGGTCTCCTTTTCACCCGAAAAATCCGTCCTCCACGGCCCGGAAAGTATGCAATGCTGTCTGAATCACCAGAGCATATTGCGCATGCCTGCCCTTCCGGTTTTGCATATGCGAAATCGCATATTGCGCCGCAGCATTGAGGGTGCGCGCGCGCCCGCATTGCCCGGCCAGGCACGGGCGTCTATCGTCTCGCCGAAAACCTAGCCCTCCGGAGAAAACATGTTCCAGTCGTTCGACAGTGTTTCCGATCCCGCGCAGGCCGGGCCGCGGCTCGAAAAGCTCCGCGCACGGATGGCCGAGGCCGGTCTCGATGCCCTCCTGGTGCCGCGTAGCGACGAGCACCAGGGCGAATATGTGCCCGCCTCGGCGGAGCGGCTGGCATGGCTGACGGGCTTCACAGGGTCGGCCGGCTCCGCCCTCATCCTGCGCGACCGGGCGGTCCTCTTCGTGGACGGGCGCTACACGCTGCAGGCGCGCGAACAGACGGATCCGGCATTGTTCGAGATTGAAAGCCTGGTGGACAATCCGCCGCGAAAGTGGATGAAGGCCAATCTGTCGAAAGGCGCGCGCGTCGGTTTCGACCCGTGGCTGCACACGATCGGAGAGATCCGGAGATTGCGCGCGGCACTGGAAAAGACCGGCGCGGAAGTGGTCCCGCTCGAACAGAACCTGATCGATGCCGTCTGGGACGACCGCCCCGCCCCGCCGGCCGGGCCCGTACGCATCCATCCGCTCGCTTATGCCGGGGAGACCGCCGCCGACAAGCTCTCCCGCCTTTCGCGGAAGATCGAAGAGGAGTGCATCGACCATACGGTGCTGACCGACCCCGCCTCGCTCGCCTGGGCCTTCAACATCCGCGGCAGCGACGTGCCGCACACGCCGCTCGCGTTGGGTTTCGCCGTCCTGTCCGCGTCCGCCGGGCCGCGCCTATTCCTGGACCCGGAGAAGCTCTCGGACGAGACGCGCGCATATCTGAACGAACTTGCGCAACTCCACACGCCGTCCGACCTTGATGGCGTGCTGGCCGAACTGGCAAAGGATGGCGGCAGGATCGGCCTCGACGACGGCCAGGCCGCCGAACGTCTGCGGCTCGTTGTCGAGGAAGCCGGCGGCACGGTCGTCTCTCTTTCCGACCCGGCCGCCCTGCCCCGCGCGACCAAGAACGCGACGGAACTCGAGGGCGCGCGCGCCGCCCATCTGCGGGACGGCGTCGCGCTCGCCCGCTTTCTCGCCTGGATCGATGCGCAGACGCCGGAAAGTCTGGACGAGATCGCGGTCGTCAGGCACCTGGAGGCGTGCCGGCGCGAGGTGGGCGGGGAATTTCAGATGCCGCTGCGCGACATCTCCTTCGACACCATTTCAGGCGCCGGCCCCGACGGGGCCGTCATCCACTACCGCGTGACGGAAAAGTCGAACCGGCGGCTTGCCCCCGGCGAGCTTCTCTTGGTCGATTCCGGCGCCCAGTTCGACGACGGCACGACGGATGTGACCCGCACCATGGCGCTCGGCCGGCCGAGCGCGGAGATGCAGCACCGTTTCACCCTCGTCCTCAAGGGCATGATCGCCATCTCCATGCTGCGCTTTCCCCCCGGCACCCGTGGCGCCGATATCGACGCATTCGCCCGCCTGGCTCTCTGGAAGGCCGGCCTCGACTACGGTCACGGCACGGGCCACGGCGTCGGCTCGTACCTGTCCGTGCACGAGGGCCCGCAGCGCATCGCCAAGACCGGCACGGAAAAGCTGCGCACCGGCATGATCCTGTCCAACGAGCCCGGCTATTACCGCGAAGGCCACTACGGAATCCGCATCGAAAACCTGATCGCCGTCACCGCGCCGGAGCCGATCCCGGGCGGCGAGATCGACATGCACGGCTTCGAGACGCTGACGCTCGTGCCCATCGACCGCCGGCTGATCGACCCCGCGCTTTTGACGGCGGAAGAGCGCGACTGGCTGAACGCCTACCACCAGCGGGCCTTCGACGAGATCGCACCGCTCTCGGACGATGCGACGAGGACCTGGCTACGCGCGGCGACAGCGCCGGTTTGAGAGGGGTTTCTGCTCTACAGTGGAAACGGGCTACCCCAAAAGATGCCGCAGCAGGATGAGCACCGCAGCCGATGTGAGAAACATCGGCATCATTCCTCCGCCCAGAAGCGAGATCACCAGCCCCACGCCCAGCGCGGTGAGTTCCGCCGGCCCGCCCTCCATAGCCGCGGGCGCGACGAGCGTGGTCAGCACCGCCGCCGGCACGGCGTTCAGTCCCGCCTCCACGCGCGGATGGATGCGCGGAAAGCGCGACAGCACGAGGTGACCACCGGCTCGCGTCAAGTAGGTGAGCACCGCGCCGGCAATGATGATCCAGAAAATCGTGCTCACGGCGCCTCCTCCCCGTCGGGACGTGCCGGCGCCAGCATCGCGCCGAGAAGCACGCCGGCCAGCGCGCCGATCGATACGTGCCAGGGCGAGCCGACCGTGCGGTAGGCGATGACGGATGCGACCGCGCTCACCACGACGACGGGCAGCCAGAACGCTCGCTTGCGGAAGCTCATCACCAGCCCGAGAAAATAGATCGGCAAAAGGAAATCGATCCCCAGCGCATGCGGGTCGGGAATGAGGCGGCCGAACCAGGCTCCGAGCCAGGCCTCCGTCACCCAGCACACATAGATCGGCAGGCCGAGCCCCATATACCAGGAAAAGCCGATGCCCTGGCCACGCTCGACCCGCTGCTCGGCTTCCGCGAATTGCGGATCGACGAGGAAGAAGAAACCCACCGCCCGCTGCAGCGGCGTCCAATGGGTAAGATGGCGGCCGATGGTCGCCGAATAGAGCACGTGGCGGAAATTCACGGCGAAGATCGAAAAGACCACCAGCCACGGCGCGATGTTGGCACCGAACAGGTCGAGCCCCACCATCTGGCTGGCGCCGGCAAATATGGTGGCGCTCATCAGGACCGCCTCGAAGGTGGAAAAGCCGTTGTCCACCGCCAGCGTGCCGAACAGCAGCCCGAAAGGCGCCGCCGCCACGACCACGGGCAGGCCCGCACGCACGCCGCGCATGAATTCGCTCGTCGCGCGCGGCGCGGCACAACTGTCAGCAGTCATGGGAAACCTCCAGCCCCTAGAATAGGTCAGCAAAGCTGACCAGTCATATCAATTCCATTGAACCAGGGATGAATGGCGATGATGGGTTCTCCCTCCGGCGATGGCAAACGCTGCTTCACCGCGCCTGCCAAAGGGCGGACAGACCGGATACTACCCTCCCACGTCATCCCGGAAGCCGGAGCGAAGCGGAGGCTGTCCGGGATCCATTCCGTGACGCCGAAGCCCGGCACGAGCCGTTCCGAATGGATCCCGGCTCGCGGTCGCCTACGCTCCCTTGGCCGGGATGACGGGAAAAGTTAGCGGCTGTTTCAAAGGGCCCCGTCACGCTCAAGAAGAAGTGCGAAAAGGCGCAGGCGTCTCCGCCCGGCCGAACCTATCCGCCCACCCGTTCGAACCAGGCGTCCTCGTCGATCACCTCGACTCCCAGCTCGGCGGCCTTCTTCAACTTCGAGCCCGCGCCGGGCCCGGCGACCACGAGGTCCGTCTTCTTCGAGACGGAGCCGGCCACCTTGGCGCCCAGCCGCTCGGCCATATCCTTGGCCTCGTCACGCGACATGCGCTCGAGCGCGCCTGTAAAGACGATGGTCTTGCCGGCGACCGGAGAATCCAGGACGGGCCGTTCGGCATCCTCGACATTCACCTGCGCGGCAAGCGCCTCAACGAGCGCCCGATTGTGCTCCTCGGCGAAATAGCGCGCCACCGCGTCGATCACCGCATCGCCGATATCCTCCAGCGCGTCCATCTCCTCGCGGGCGGCCGGATCGCCGCCGGCAACCGCCAGCGCCGCATCGTGAAAATCCTGCCAGGAGCCGTAGGCGCGTGCCAGCGTCGCCGCCGTGCGCTCGCCCACGTGACGGATGCCGAGCCCGTAGATCATGCGGTCGAGCGGGATCGTTCGCCGCGCCTCGATCGCCGCAAAGAGGTTCTTCGCCGATACCTCCCCCCAGCCGTCCTTGTCCCTGAGCTTCTTGAGGTTCTCCGCATCGCGCTCGGCAAGCGTGAAGATATCGGCCGGGCTCTTCACCGGCAGGTCGGGATCGCGGAAGAAGAACTCGATCTGCTTTTCCCCCAGGCCCTCAATGTCGAAGGCGCGCCGGGAGACGAAATGGCGCAGATGCTCGATGCGCTGGAAAGGGCAGGCGAACTCGCCCGAACAGCGGCGCACCACCCCCTCCGCACCGCCGGCCGTCGCATCGCGCACCACCGGTGTTTCCAGCTCACAAGGGCAGACGCTCGGAAATTCGAACGCTTCGGCGTCCGCCGGGCGCCGTTCCGGCACATAGCCGAGGATCTGCGGGATGACGTCGCCGGCCCGCTGCACCGTCACCGTGTCGCCGATCTTGACGCCGAGCCGTTCGATCTCCTCGGCATTGTGGAGCGTCGCATTCGTCACCACGACGCCGCCGACCGTCACCGGCTCGAGGCGGGCGACCGGCGTCAGCGCCCCGGTGCGGCCCACCTGAATGTCGATGCCACGCAGGATGGTGGACGCCTTCTCTGCCGGGAACTTGTGGGCGATCGCCCAGCGCGGGCTGCGTGAGACGAAGCCGAGCCGCTGCTGCAGCGCAAGATCGTCCACCTTGTAGACCACGCCGTCGATGTCGTAGCTGAGCGTCGCCCGCTGTTCCTCGATCGCCTTGTAATGGGCGAGCAGCTCGCGCGCCGTTTCGCACCGGCACAACAGCTCATTGGTGCGAAAGCCGTACCTTGCCAGCGCCGCCACCATCTCCATCTGCGTGGAAGCCGGCATTTCGCTCACCTCGCCCCAGGCATAGGCGAAGAATTTCAGCGGCCGCGACGCCGTCATCGCCGGATCGAGCTGACGCAGCGAACCGGCGGCCGTGTTGCGCGGATTGACGTAGGTCGGCTTGCCCTCCGCCTTCTGGCGCTCGTTGAGCGCCAGAAAGTCGCGGTGGGTCATGTAGACCTCGCCGCGCACCTCGATGACCTCCGGAAAATCGCCCGAAAGCACGTTCGGGATGTCGGCCACGGCGCGGGCATTGGCCGTCACGTTCTCGCCCACCTGCCCGTCGCCACGCGTTGCGGCGGAGACCAGCCGTCCCCCTTCGTAGCGCAGGGAGAGCGACAGCCCGTCGATCTTCGGCTCGGCGGTCATGGCGACCGGCGCATGCGGCTCGAGCTTCAGATAACGCCGGATGCGCGCCACGAAATCGATCACATCGTCGTCGGAAAAGGCGTTGTCGAGGGAAAGCATCGGCACCTTGTGCCGCACCTTCTCGAACTTTTCCGAAACCGGTGCACCCACCCGGCGCGAGGGCGAATCCTCGCGCACAAGCTCGGGAAAGGCCTGCTCGACTGCCAGGTTGCGCCGCCGCAGCGTGTCGTACTCGGCGTCGGATATCTCCGGCGTATCCTCCTCGAAATAGAGTGCGTCATGCCTGGCGATCTCGCGCGCAAGCCGCGCCAGTTCCTCTTTGGCTTGCTCCTCCGTCAGGTCGTCCACGGGGATGCTGGCTGTGCTCATGGGCGGTGGTCCGAATTCGATGGGCCGCCAACATATGGCTTTTCGGGCAAGGGTCTCAAGACGAATGGAGGCGATTGCTGACAGCCCCACAGGAAAGCCCGAGGAGCCGCTACTCCGCGGCCGCCGCGTTTTCGCGCAGAAGGCGTTCCGCCGCCGCGCGCGCCTCGTCGGTGACGGTGGCACCGGCCAGCATGCGCGCGATCTCCTCCTGCCGGGCATCGTTGTCCATGACGGCCACACCGGTGGTCACATGGTCGTGCCCGCCGCTCTTGGCGATCAGGTAGTGGGTGTTGGCGCGGGCGGCCACCTGCGGCGCGTGGGTGACGGACAGCACCTGGATGCGGGTGGCAAGCCGCGCCAGCCGCTGG